>CAZQPD010000164.1:0-9866 GCA_964595235.1 uncultured Polaribacter sp. | reverse complement strand
TCGAAGACGAACACGGGATCAATACTTCCACCACCGCAGTGGATCACGATATCGTCGCTTATCTCGACGGTATCGCGTCGGAGCCCATCGTGTTGAACGACTTTTATATCACCGATCCGGATGATTTTACCAAAGGCTCATTGCGCTATCAATTCCGGAATTTGACACCGGGAAATCATAGCTTGCACCTGAAAGCCTATGACACCTATAATAATATGTCGGAAGCCACCTTGAACTTCGTCGTTCTGGACGACGGCAAACTATCCCTGTCGCACGTATTGAATTATCCCAATCCCTGTATCGATTATACCGAATTCTGGTTTACCCACAACAAACCCGGTACCCCTCTCGAAGTGCAAGTGCAGATATTTACCGTTTCCGGGAAATTGATTAGAACCCTGAACCGGGAAATATGGACCGCCGGAAGCCTGTCGAGGGAAATTACATGGGACGGCAGGGACGCCTTCGGGCAGCGTGTGGGGAAAGGCGTGTATGTGTACCGCCTGTATGTCCGTGAGCCCGTTTCCGGATTGGAAGCGGAAAAATATGAGAAACTGGTGATATTTCAATAATTTTTTTCCATATTTGCCAACTTAATCGAAGTAAAGAAGAATCAATAAAAACAAACAACATGAGACAAACACCCGTTAGCCTTCTACTGATGATATTGTCATTGATGAGCCTGCCCGCCAAGGCGCAGGAACAGCAGATAAATGCCATAACCACGGCGGCACCTTTCCTGCTGATTGTGCCCGATGCACGTGCTGGCGGAATGGGGGATGTAGGAGTGGCTACCTCACCCGATGCCAACGCCACACACCACAACCCTTCGAAAATCGTTTTCAGCGACCGGCAGTTTTCTATCGGGGTTAATTTTACCCCGTGGATGCGCCAACTGGTGAACGACGTCTATCTCGGCGGGTTCTCCGTTACCAACGTATTGAACGAAAGAAGCGCCTGGTCGGCGAGTTTTAAATATTTCACCGTCGGTGAAATACAATTGACGGATGACACAGGTCAGGAAATAGGCGTGGAAAAACCCCACGAATTATCCTTCGACGGCACTTATGCACTGAAATTGAGCGAGGATTTTAGCCTCGGTGTCAGCCTTCGCTACATACGTTCGGATTTCGCATTGAAAATTTCAAATTCCAATATACACACCGTCAATACTTTCGGGGTGGATATCTCGGGCTATTACAATTCGCCCGAAATGAATTTCGGTGATTTCGACGGAGTCATCCGCGGCGGATTTAATATTTCCAATATCGGTCCCAAAGTCAATTATACCGACGGCGGAAGGGAAAGTTTTATCCCTACCAATATGAAACTCGGAGCGGGATTCGATTTTCTACTCGATGAATACAATACCGTGGGCATTACTCTCGAGACCAACAAGCTGCTGGTACCCACACCGCAACCCGATCATTCTGAAAGTGATATGGGATTTATGGAAGGCATCTTTTCCTCATTCGGCGATGCCCCGGGTGGCGGAAAGGAAGAATGGCAGGAATTTACCTGGGCGGTGGGTACAGAGTATGATTATGATAATGTATTTGCCGTACGTGCCGGCTATTTCCACGAAAGTGAATACAAAGGCGGAAGGCAGTATTTTACCCTCGGACTGGGTGTGGCTTTCAAGGCCACACAAGTGGATTTGTCCTACCTGTTCAATGCTTCCGATATCAACAACCCGCTCGAAAACACCTTGCGTTTTTCCCTTACTTTCGACCTGGGAGAAGAATATGCGATGTATTAATCCCATTCCGTGAGAAAACAATCCATACATACGGACTTTGTCATCTATGACAGCCGCGGCGAACTGCCCGCCGGTGACCGCGAACTGCTCGATGCGGCAACAGGCGCCATATCCAATGCCTATGCCCCGTATTCGCATTTCCGGGTCGGTGCGGCGGTACTGCTCGAAGGAGGTACGGTGGTCACTGGTAACAACCAGGAGAACGCCGCCTATCCTTCAGGAATGTGTGCCGAAAGGGTTGCCGTATGGAACGCATCCTCACAATACCCGGATAAAAAAATACTGAAAATAGCCATCAGTGTCCGTTCGGAACTGAAAACCATCGATAAGCCCGTGGCACCTTGCGGCGCTTGCCGGCAGACCTTACTCGAATACGAATACAAACAGCACCAACCCGTCGAAGTACTCTTTACCGGTGAGACCGGGGTAATTGTCAAAGCCCCTTCACTTTCCGCATTGCTCCCTTTCGGATTTGACGAATCCTATTTATAAACACCTTCAATAAAAAAACATTATGCCAGTCAATACCGTAATAACCGGAATCGGGAGTTTTATACCCGGAATAGTGGTGAAAAACGAGGATTTTCTCTCACATGAATTTTTACAACCCGACGGAAAGCCCTTCCCTTATGATAATGAAACCATCATCAGAAAGTTCGAAGAAATCACCGGCATCACCGAGCGGCGCTATGCCCCGGAAGAGATGATGACCTCCGATATGGCATACCTCGCCGCAGAAAAAGCCATAGAAGACGCCGGCGTGGACAGGGAGACCCTCGATTATATCATCGTTGCACACAATTTCGGCAATGTAAAACAAGACGCCCAGCAGTCCGATATATTGCCCGCACTCGCTACCCGGGTCAAGCACAGCCTGGGGATAGAGAACCCGTACTGTGTGGCATATGATATTCTTTTCGGCTGTCCGGGATGGGTGGAAGGCGTCATACAAGCGCATGCATTTATCAAGGCAGGCATGGCGAAGAAAATCCTCGTCATAGGAGCCGAAGCCCTGTCGAGAGTAGTCGATATACACGACCGCGATTCGATGATATACGCCGACGGTGCAGGAGCGGCAGTCATAGAACGGTTGGAGGAAAACAAAAAAAGAGGGATTCTCGGTACTGCTACCCGTACCGATGCGCGTCAAGAAGCCTATTATCTATATTTCGGCAATTCATACAACAGAAAACTCGACCCGGATGTCCGCTATATCAAAATGCACGGAAGGAAAATATACGAATACGCCCTGAACAATGTGCCACAAGCCATGAAAAGTGCTTTGGATAAGACGGCAGTGGACATTCGCAACCTCAAGAAAGTGTTCATCCACCAGGCAAACGAAAAGATGGACGAAGCCATCATCAAACGCTTCTACCGCCTCTACGGAGAAACCGTGCCGGAATATGTGATGCCCATGAGTATTCATAAATTGGGCAACAGCTCGGTGGCCACCATTCCCACACTGCTGGATTTGGTTTATAAAAATAAACTCGAAAACCAGTCCATTTCCCGCGGAGACAATATCCTGTTCGCTTCGGTTGGTTCCGGAATGAACATCAATGCCGTGGTGTATAAGATTTGATAGGCTACGTGCCGTTTGTTTGTATTATCCCGTTGAAATGCGTCAATACGGATATTGACGTTCTTGCTGCTGTGGAATTTTTCCGTTGTCCGGTAGTGTGAAATGCCCGTCATGTCCTGCCAACCCAATATACGGGATAATGTGGTAATATTATTCCTTATCCGTTTTTATATTTTCCGGTTTTCCACTTTAAATTGTTAATAACTTCCCATAGTCACATAGAGGAATTGTTGTTGTTTTGACAGGATGTTTTTACCTTTGTATTTCGTGTAAAACGATAAAAGAATAAAAAACATATTTCTAATGAGCGAAGAACAAAATAAGAACAAAAACAATTATTCGGCGGACAGCATACAGGCGTTGGAAGGTATGGAACACGTCAGAAAGCGTCCGTCCATGTATATCGGGGATGTAGGAGTAAGGGGATTGCATCACCTCGTCTATGAAGTGGTAGATAATTCCATAGATGAAGCTATGGCGGGGCATTGTGATACCATTCAGGTAACCATACATGCCGATAATTCCGTCTCCGTAGCTGACAACGGTAGGGGAATCCCCGTGGGGATCCATCAGAAAGAAGGGGTTTCCGCACTCGAAGTGGTTATGACCAAGATAGGAGCCGGGGGTAAGTTCGACAAGGATTCCTACAAGGTATCGGGAGGGCTTCACGGCGTCGGTGTATCTGTGGTGAATGCTCTTTCGGAGCATCTGAAAGCCACCGTTTACCGCGAAGGAAAAATATGGCAACAAGAATACGAACGGGGCAAAGCCCTGTATCCCGTCAAGCCGGTCGGTACTACCGACAGGGTAGGTACCACCGTCACCTTCAAACCCGACCCGCTGATATTTACCACTACTACCGAATACAATTATGAAACCCTCGCCACGCGTATGCGCGAACTCGCATATCTGAACAAGCGCTTGACCATTACCATTACCGACGAACGTCAAAAAGACGACGAAGGTAATTTCGTCAGTGAAACCTTTTACAGCGAAGAAGGACTCCCCGAATTCGTCCGGTATCTCGATAGCAACCGGGTGCAGATAATCGAGAAAATCATCTCTATGGAAGGGGAAAAAAACGGCATACCCGTAGAAGTGGCGATGACTTACAACGACTCATATACCGAAAATCTGCATTCGTATGTGAATAATATCAATACCCACGAAGGGGGTACCCACTTGTCGGGGTTCCGCAGGGGGCTGACCAATACCCTGAAAAAATACGCCGAAAAGTCAGGAATGCTCGACAAACTGAAATTCGACATCGCCGGTGATGATTTTCGCGAAGGTCTAACCGCTATCGTATCGGTAAAAGTCTCCGAACCGCAGTTCGAAGGACAGACCAAAACAAAATTGGGAAACCGGGAAGTGACGGCAGCCGTCAGCCAAGCGGTATCGGAAATGCTCAATATTTACCTCGAAGAAAATCCCGCCGATGCCAAACGAATCATCCAAAAAGTGGTATTGGCGGCACAAGCACGTCATGCCGCGCGCAAAGCCCGCGAAATGGTGCAACGCAAGACGGTAATGTCATTGGGCGGCTTGCCCGGAAAATTGAGTGATTGCTCGGAAACCGACCCCGCAAAATCCGAAATTTTCCTCGTAGAGGGGGATTCCGCAGGCGGTACCGCCAAACAAGGAAGAAACAGGCATTTCCAAGCCATCTTACCCCTCCGGGGTAAAATCCTGAACGTGGAAAAAGCCATGCAACACAAAGTGTTCGAAAACGAGGAAATTAAGAACATATTTACCGCTTTGGGCGTTACCATCGGAACGGAAGACGACCCGAGGGCGTTGAACCTAAGCAAACTGCGCTATCATAAAGTGGTCATTATGACCGATGCCGACGTTGACGGGAGTCATATCGCCACATTGATACTCACTTTTTTCTTCCGCTTCATGCGCGAATTGATTGAACAAGGTTATGTATATATCGCCACACCTCCTTTATATTTGCTCAAAAAAGGAAAACGCCGGGAATACGCCTGGGACGACGACCAACGTGACCGGATAAACCGCGAAATGGGCGGTGGCGCTACCATCCAACGCTACAAAGGTCTCGGTGAAATGAATGCGGAGCAATTGTGGGAAACTACCTTGAACCCCGAAAAAAGAACACTACGGCAAGTGACCATAGATAATGCCGCTGAAGCCGACCGCATTTTCTCCATGCTTATGGGTGAAGACGTCCCGCCGAGAAGAGAGTTTATAGAACGCCATGCCGTATATGCCAATATCGATGCTTGACGCTAATGCACGATTACCGGAAGATAAAATAATACACCATGCCGGAACATTTTCTGATACGCCCGGATGAATGGGATGCCCGTACGCTTTATAACCTGGTAGAAGAGGATATGCCCGTTTCCCTGTCCCGCGAAGTGACGGAACGGGTGCGTAAGACCAGGGAGTACCTCGATAGAAGATTAGAGAACGACGACAGTCCCGTCTATGGTATCAATACCGGCTTCGGCTCGTTGTACAATGTAAAAATACCCAAAGACCAACTGCACCGCTTGCAGGAAAATCTGGTGATGAGTCACGCCTGCGGAACAGGGGAGGAGGTACCGCGCGGGATTGCCAAACTTATGCTCCTGCTCAAGATAAAATCCCTCTCCTACGGCCATTCGGGCATACGCATCGAAACGTTGGAACGCCTCGTGTTCTTTTATAATAACGGGGTGATACCTGTCGTGTACCGCCAAGGGTCACTGGGTGCCTCCGGCGACCTGGCTCCTCTGGCACATTTGTCGCTTCCCCTGATAGGGAAGGGGGAAGTCTATTTCCGGGGAAGGAAAATACCGGCGGAAGCAGTGCACGAAGAACTGGGGATTAAGCCCCTGCAATTGCATTCCAAAGAGGGTTTGGCACTGCTGAACGGAACCCAGTTTATGAGTGCCTATGCCGTTTTTCTACTGTTGAAGTCCTTCAAATACGCCTATTTGGCCGACTTGATTGGTAGCCTTTCTTTGGACGCTTTTGACGGCAGGTTGGAACCGTTCGACGAATTGATACACCGCATCAGACCACACCGCGGACAGCTCACAGTAGCGAAACGTGTAAGGGATTTCCTGGCGGGAAGCGAACTGGTAGAACGGGAAAAACACCATGTGCAAGATCCGTATTCTTTCCGCTGTATCCCGCAAGTACACGGAGCTACGCGCGATACCTTGGATTTCGTGATGAATACCGTTCTCACCGAAGTCAATTCGGTAACGGACAACCCCAATATCTTTCCGGCGGAAAACCGTATCATTTCCGGGGGGAACTTTCACGGACAACCCCTGGCGTTGGCATTGGATTATCTCGGTATTGCGATGTCTGAGCTGGGAAATATCTCCGAAAGAAGGACTTACCAACTCATTTCCGGCAGGAGGGAGCTCCCGCCGTTCCTGGTGGCACAGCCCGGAATTAACAGCGGGCTGATGATTCCGCAATATACAGCCGCCAGTATGGTCAGTATCAATAAGCAATTCGCCACACCGTCCTCCACCGATAGCATCGTGAGTAGCAACGGACAAGAGGACCACGTAAGTATGGGTGCCAATGCCGCAATAAAAGCCTATTCCGTGGTGCAGAACGTACGGCGTATTATCGCCATAGAATTACTGACTGCCGCCCAAGCTTTGCATTTTAGAAAACCCGCCCGGACTTCGGAATTTCTCGAACGCTTCGTGGAAAAATACCGCGAAGCGGTACCCTTCATCCGCGAAGACAGGGAGTTGCACCTCGATATACAGAAGAGTCTGGATTATCTGTCACAGTACCGGATTGACCCGGAAATATTGTTCGAATAATGCCGGGATTATACCTGCATATTCCGTTCTGTCGTAGAAAATGCCATTATTGTGACTTTCATATGGCGGTTTCTCTACGCCGGAAAAACGAGCTTGTCAACGCGATATGCCGTGAATTGGAATTGAGGAAAAATGAAATTCCGGAGCCTTTTGATACCGTGTATTTCGGTGGGGGAACCCCTACGGTGTTGGATGATGATGATTGGAAACGCCTGTTTCAATGTATCCGTGCAAATTATGACACCGTACCGGGAGCAGAAATCAGTGTGGAAGCCAATCCCGAAGATATCACACCCGGTTATTTGGATTCGATTATAAGTTTAGGAGTAAATAGGTTGAGTATTGGCATACAATCATTTGACGATGATATTCTCACTGCGTTAAACCGGTCTCATACCGCTGCACAAGCCCTACGGGCGGTGGCGCTCACCCGGGCGGCGGGTATAGAAAATATCAGTATCGACCTCATCTATGGAATACCTCAACTGACAGATAAAGTATGGAAAGATAATTTACACATATTCAAATCGTTGAATATCCCGCATTTATCAGCGTACGCATTGACGGTAGAGCCACGTACCGCTTTGGATGTGATGATCAGGAAGGGAAGGTACCCGCAAGTGGACGAAGAACAAGCGGCACGCCAGTACGGCATATTGGTATCCTTATTGGAACATTGGGGATATACCGCATATGAATTGTCGAATTTTGCCCTGCCGGGCTATGAATCCCGTCATAACAGCAGCTATTGGTCGGGTGCCGAATACCTTGGTGCAGGTCCGTCGGCGCATTCCTTAATCGGAAATGTAAGATATGCAAATATAGCTAATAACGCAAGGTATATTAAATTTTTACTTCAAGACAAATTACCCCGAACGGAGGAGCATTTGGAAACCTGGCAATTGTATAATGAGTTCGTCATGTTGGGATTGCGGACTGCTGCCGGAGTGGATTTGGATATCTTACGAAGGCGTTTCGGTGCGGCATATGAGGAATATTTGGCAGATGTGGCGAAGCCACATCTCATTTCCGGACGTTTGGTGCGTTCGGAAAGGGGATTAAAGGTACATAGCTCTTACCGTTTTGTATCCGATTCCATTGTAGCGGATTTGTTTTTGGCAGGGGAAATATAGTTTTATTTGGTAGTTTTTGCGTACTCCGGGTCTGCTGCATATCGTTTCCCGCACTTGTTATCCATTGATTTTTTCCATTTTTATTGTAAAATGTCTCATGATGGGTGCTTCTTCTACGATGCGGTAACCGTGTTGGGCTTGGTCGCGGGTATCGTAGATGTTTTTCAGGGCTACGGCGATATACTCCATATGATTGTGGGTATATGTACGTCTGGGTATGGCGAGTCTGACCAGTTCTAATGCCGGGAACCGGTTTTCACGCGTGACAGGGTCACGGTCGGCGAGTATGGCGCCGATTTCCACGCCTCTTATTCCGCTGGTAAGGTAAAGTTCCATTAGGACCGACCAAGCCCGGAATTCTTCTCTCGGGATATTGGGGACGAATTTATTGGCATCGATGAAAATGGCATGACCTCCTACCGGATGTTGAATGGGAACACCGAAATCGTCCAAACGCGAAGCGAGGTATTCCACTTGTTTGATACGGCTTTCCAGATAGTCGAACCGGGTGGATTCCCGTAAGCCGATGGCCAGGGCACCCATATCCCTTCCGCTCATTCCTCCGTAGGTAATAAATCCTTCATACATAATATTGTACACGCTGGCTTTTTTGAATAGTTCCGGGTCGTTCAGTGCAATAAACCCTCCCATATTGACCAGACCGTCTTTCTTAGCACTCATGGTCATTCCGTCACCGTACGAGAACATTTCCCGTACGATCTGCTTGATGTTTTTGTTTTGGTATCCGGTTTCCCGCGTTTTGATGAAATAAGCATTTTCCGCGAAGCGGGCGGCGTCGAATATGAGTGGGATACCGTGCTTGCGGCATACTCCGGAAACATCTTTGATGTTTTGCATGGAAACGGGTTGACCGCCGGCGGTATTACACGTGACAGTAATAATGACCATTGGAATTCTTTCTTTACCATAAGATTTGATGGCTTTTTCCAATTTTTTTATATCGATATTGCCTTTGAAAGGATGGTACAGTGAAGTGTCATAAGCTTCGTCAATAGTACAATCCAAAGCCGTGGCATTTCTGAATTCTATATGACCTTTGGTCGTATCGAAATGGGCGTTGCCCGGGATAATGTCGCCTTTTTTTACCATAACGGAGAAAAGGACGTTTTCGGCAGCACGTCCTTGGTGGGTAGGGAGGAAATGTTTGAATCCGGTAATTTCACGAACGGTGGTTTCGAGCAGTTCGAATGAGCTCGAGCCTGCATAACTTTCGTCGCCGCGCATGAGCTCCGCCCATTGTTCATCGCTCATGGCACCTGTTCCGGAATCGGTCAGGCAGTCGATGAAAACTTGGTGTGATTTGAGGTTAAAAACATTATAATGGGCTTCTTTCAGCCACTTTTCCCTTTCTGTACGGGTAGATCGGTACAGGGTTTCCACCATCTTGATTTTATAAGGTTCGGCATAGGGTAATTCCATGTCAAAGTGATTTTGATAATTAAAAAAAATTGAAGTATCAATACGGGTGTAAAATAAGAGGACGGTGCCGCGTTTATCGAAGCGGTTGTTTGATATTGAGGAACAATTGTTTTTTATTGTATGCCATCCCCTGTATATATAATTTCTTG
>CAZQPD010000163.1:0-7030 GCA_964595235.1 uncultured Polaribacter sp. | reverse complement strand
TTCCGAACGAGCGACGTAAGGAGCGAGGCGTGTCCCGAAGCATTTAATGATTTTGAACGAAATTGGAAAAATCACCCGAAAATATTGGGGTGAAATTCCGCGACATTTCCCGTTTATCCGGTTGGACGAAATGGTGGTCATACCCAATCATATTCATGGGATTTTGTGGATTGATAATGATAATCCGGGTAGCGGCGACGTTCGTGGTAGAGACGTTGCATGCAACGTCTCTACCACGGTCGAAATGACAGTGCTCCCCAACTATCAACTAAAAACTAATAACTCAAAACTACCGGGAAAACCGCCGTATCAATATTTCCTCCAACCTGCCGGCACCTACATTTTTGGCGATGATACCGCCCTCGTGGTCCACTACGAAGCCGTCGGGAATGGAATGTACTTCGTACATGACCGCCACATTGGCACCCGGATCCATTACATTGGTCCAAGTGATGCCGTCTTGCAACACGGCATTACGGCATTTTTCCGCATCTTTATCCTGGGATACGGAGATAATTTCGAAGCCCTTGTCCTTGTACCGGTTGTACAGCCTCAACAAATCCGGATTCTGATTCCTGCACGGCACACACCAGCTTGCCCAAAAATCGATATAAACCACCTTGTTCCGGTTGAATATCTCCTTGGCACTGACCTCATTACCTTCCAAATCATAGGCATAAAAATACGGCACATACGTTTTCGGCTTCGATACGGAAGCAGGTTTATCCCCTTCGGATACAGGCGGGGACGGAGCCGTTTCATCACGTCCGGTCAAACCCGGCGGTTCCGGATCGGATTCCTCTATTTGTTTGATTTGTTCTTTGGACAGCTTATCCCGGTACCGTTCGAAATAAGCGGCTATTTCCCGGGAAACACCGGTATTCTTAATATCACCGGATATTTTTTCGTACAAATCTTGCGTTTGTTCCAACCGCCAGGGAGTCGGACCCAACATGGATTTCAGAATCCACAACGATACTTCCGAATCCGGATGACGGGTGACGAACTCCTTCTGCTTACCAAAACTCCCTCCCGATGCCGTCCATTCCGACAGATAACCGGAAAACAACTTCCTGGCGGGGCTGTCACCGGACATTTCGCGGAAGCGTCCGTCAGCAAACACCAACTCCACCGGCTTGCCGTCCCACAGTAGCGGCAAAAGCCCGTTTTCTTTCCAACGCAAGTAGTAAATATCCCCCGGCAATTCCGCCGGTAACGTCATTTCGAACGTCCCACCGTGTACTTCCGCCTCCCCCACAGGTTGCTCGCCTTCGTATAAATCCTTCCTGTACAATATGACACGGGACACATCCGCCAGTCCGCTCCCCCGGAGGGAAATGCCTGTTGTGGCAGGTCCGGCGGCTTTTTTATCCACCTTTTCTACCGGTGTGTGTGCATCGTTATTATGGTTAGTCTTTTTTGCCTCTTCGCGGCATGCGGTAGCCCATAGCACCCATACAAGTATCCAGATTATTTTCGTATTTCTCATAGACCGGTATTATGTGTCCGTGGCGAATATATATCATTACACGACATCATGACACAAGGATTATACCAAGATATTCACAGTGTTACTGACATTTTTTCCTTTGGAAAAAACGAAATCCACCCTGCCTAAATTCAAGCCTGCCCAACCCACTTGGTTGATTAGTACATTTTTACCATCTGCATTCTTCGTCACGGTGGGTTTTTTCAAGAAAGTATGGGTATGCCCCCCGATGATCAAATCGATATCCCGGGTGAGGCGTGCCAGTTTCAAATCCGATATTTTGTCTTTGTTCTTATAATGGTATCCCAGGTGGGTAACCGCTATCACCAAGTCGCATTTTTTTTCGTGTTTGAGCAGACGGGTCATATCAGCGGCTATTTCCACAGGGTCGAGATAACGGGTCTCCTTGCTCATCTTTTTATCGACCAGACCTTCGAGTTCTATTCCCAGCCCGAACACACCGATCCGGATACCTTGTTTTTCAAAAATCTCGTATGGCTTCACCAAACCGTCGAGTACGGTATTGGAGAAATCGTAATTGGCGGAGAGCATCGCGAACTTTCCACGGCGGGTATATGCCCTGTACAATCCGTCTATCCCGTTGTCGAAATCGTGATTGCCTATCGTAATGGCATCGTAGCCCATATCACTCATCAGCCTGAATTCGAGTTCACCGCCGAAATAGTTGAAATATGGGGTTCCCTGAAATACATCCCCCGCATCGAACAGCAGGGTATTGGGATTTTCGCGTCTAATGTTCTTTACCAACGTAGCCCTCCGGGCAAATCCCCCGCGGCCGGGATACCGGGCATGGGTAGCAGGAAAAGGTTCTATCCTGCTGTGTACATCATTGGTGTGCAAGATGGTGATAACCACCTCTTCCGTACCGGGCAACCACACATGGGGATATACGCCGGTGGCAAATGCGGCGAGTGCGGAACGCCGGATAAATGTTCTTCTGTTCATCATATCATCCGGTATTATGGTATTCTTAGTATTCTTCCGTCTTTGTGCAATTCCAATGTATCAATATCTCTAAATTCATCGAGCAATGCCTGCCTGATTTTGTAATCCAATACGTGCAGATGCACCGGGTCTTTGAAAAAGTACATTTTGTCCCCGCCGTGCTGCAAGTAGTCCGAAGTGAGTACGTAGTAATGCCGGGAAGGGTCGAACGCCCCGCCACCGATACGTACCTCTACCGGTTTGCCGTCCTCGATACGCATCCTCAATTCCGCCGATACGGGATGGGCTTTGCCCGATCCGGCGAGATACCGCAATAGTTCCTCTGTTTTTTCCCCTGTCAATTCCACCACCACCATAGCATTCTCAAAAGGCATGATACGGTATGCCGTTTCCACACGTATTTCCCCCCGGGAAATGCCGTCACGGATACCGCCGTAATTCAGCAGGGTGAAATCCACCCGTTTGCCGGTCAACCGGCGAAATGCCTCTCCGCCTCTCCGCTGGCAGACATCCGCCATAAAATCCCCGATAGCGGTCTCGCCCGTCTCCGCACCGTCCTGCTTGAAATAATCCGCCTTCGCATACGCCAATACCACCTGCATTTCCCGCTCCAACGAGTCCTTGTACGGACGAATCACCGCACGCATCCCCGGGTCGGCGGCGATACTGCTGTCGATAGGGGTCTGCGATGCCGTAATACGGGACAAACGGAGATGGGTACCGCTACACGAGTAAAACATAAATACCGCCGGCAGGAGAAATGCCGGCAAATATTTCCACGGGAAATTTTTCATAATCGACGGTTTCACTTTCGAATATTTTATTAGCTTTGTGATGCGTAAAGATAGTACAATTTTATGGGATTCAAAGAATATTTCATCGAAAAACGCATCCGGAAACACCTCGACAACGACACCCCGCCGGCTTCCATCTCCCGTATCCGCCGGATAGCCGTGTTTTTGGAACAAGACTCCCCGTTCGAGGAAAAACACTTGAAATTCCTGTCGAAAAAATTCGGAATTGACGTGTTCGATTTCGATTTTTTTATTTTTAAAAATGATAAAACCGCCTACCACCGCTTCAAAGGTTTCGACGTTACACCCTCTATGTTCAACTGGACGGGGAAAATAACCAATCCACGGCTCCAACAAATTCTGGATACCCATACCTACGACCTGCTCATCGACTACTCCAACCCCGGAAACCTGATAAAAAAACTCCTGTTGACCCACCTGAAAGCTTCTTTCAAAACCGGATTTCCCGACAATGAAAAAGCATTCTACGACCTGCTGATTTCCGTTCCGCGGGATGATTTGTCGCTTTTCAACGACGAAATGGTACATTATCTGAAAATCATAGGACTAATACCCGGACATCATGAAACAAATTGACCTGAACGGTACGGGGGTGGCGTTGGTCACTCCTTTTTTAAATGACGGAAGCATCGATTTCGATTCGCTGGGGCGTCTGATAGAATACAATTTGGAAAACGGCATCGACTACCTGGTCGTCATGGGTAGTACCGGTGAAGCAGCTACCCTGTCGGCGGAGGAAAAAGAAAAAATCAGAGCGTTTTTCGTACGCAAGACAGCCGGAAGGCTGCCTTTGGTACTCGGAATGGGCAGCAATAATACGGCAGCACTCGTAGAGGAAGTACGCCGTACCGATCTCTCCGGATTCGACGCCCTGCTATCGGTATCCCCTTCGTACAACAAACCTTCGCAAGAGGGCATCTACCGGCATTATGCCGCCCTGGCGGAAGTTACCCCTATTCCTGTCATCATATACAATGTCCCCGGCAGGACGGGGAGTAATATCTCCCCTGAAACCGCTTTACGACTGGCTCGCGATTTCGATAAAATAGCAGGCATCAAAGAAGCCGCCGGCAGCATGGAACAGGTATTGCGGTTGACGAAGGACAAACCGGACGGTTTTCACATCATTTCAGGCGATGATATGTTGGCACTACCCACTGTGTTAGCCGGTGGTTCCGGAGTGATATCCGTGATAGCACAAGCCTTTCCCCGCATCTTTTCCTCTATGATAGAAGCCGGCAGGCAAGGCAAGGTAAAAGAAGCCTTCGACCTGCATTATTCCGTCATGAACATGATAGATTTGATATTTGCCGAAGGCAATCCCACAGGAATCAAACAATTGCTCGCATTACAAGGACTGACCAAAGCCTTTGTACGCCTGCCGCTGACCTCCGCGAGTAAGCATTTGGCGGAAGCCATCAGAATAGAACTACAAAAAATATCCTCATGACCGGACGGTATGCACAGCGGGGCGTTTCCTCATCGAAGGAGGAGGTTCACGCCGCCCTGACGGGCATCGACAAGGGGCTGTATCCCAAGGCATTCTGCAAGGTGGTCCCCGATTATCTGACCGGTGACGATGCATATTGTATCGTCATGCACGCCGACGGTGCCGGCACCAAATCCTCACTCGCTTATATGTACTGGAAAGAAACCGGGGATCTTTCCGTATGGGAAGGCATCGCACAAGATGCGTTAATCATGAATATTGACGACCTGCTCTGTACCGGCGCCACCGGACCCATACTCGTGTCATCCACCATCGGACGGAACAAAAACCTGATTCCCGGCGAAGTCATAAAAGCCATTATCCAAGGCACGGAAAAAGTAGCGAAGTTCCTCTCGCAGAACGGATTGCCCGTCATCACCACCGGCGGGGAAACCGCCGATGTAGGCGACCTGGTACGCACTGTCATCGTAGATAGCACCGTAGTGTGCCGGATGAAAAGAAGCGATATCATAGACAACGCCCGTATCGGCGAAGGAGACATCATCGTAGGACTCGCCTCGTCCGGCAAAGCGCATTATGAAAAAACCTACAACAGCGGTATGGGAAGCAACGGTCTCACCTCGGCAAGGCACGATGTGTTCCACAAAATGTTAGCCTCAAAATACCCCGAGAGCTATGACCCCGCCCTGCCCCGGGAACTCGTATATTCCGGCAGCAAGGCTCTGGACGGTCATATAGCGGGAAGCCCGCTAAATGCCGCCGGAACCGTACTCTCGCCCACCCGGACTTATGCTCCCGTCATGATAAAAATATGGGAAAAATTAGGCAGGGATTTTATAAGCGGGATGGTTCATTGCAGCGGTGGCGGACAGACGAAAATATTGCATTTTATCGATGATTTGCATATCGTCAAGGACAATCTGTTCGAAATCCCCCCCTTGTTCCGTACCATACAAGAGGAATCCGGCACCCCCTGGCGGGAAATGTACCGGACTTTCAACATGGGACACCGCTTGGAAATTTATATGAAGCCGGAATATGCCGGTGAGGTCATCGCTATCAGCGAATCTTTCGGCATACCTGCCCGGATCATCGGGAGGGTGGAGAAATCCGCCGGAAAAAAATTGACTATCGACAGCCCGGAAACCGGACGATATGAATATTCATGAGCATTTTTCCATCGACGGGAGGAACCTGACCTCCTCCGGAGAGTTGCTGGCTATCGTAGAGCGCGATTATCCGGAGCATTCCGGTTTTTTGCACAGGTATTTCGATTCCCAACCCTATCTGGAACTTCGCACTTCCGGCTCTACCGGAAAACCCAAAACCATCCGTGTATTCAAGGAGGATATGCTCAAAAGTGCGCTTTTGACCATCGCGCATTTCGACCTGCCGCCGGGAAGCAGGGTATTGCACTGCCTTTCGCCGGAGTTTGTCGCCGGACAGCTCATGTGGGTACGGGCATTTGCCGGAGGATGGAATCTGCGGATTGCCGGAGCATCCGGCACCCCCCTGCCCGATACCGGCGACACGTTTGATTTTGCCGCTATGGTACCCTTGCAGGCCGAAAACAGTTTGAATGCATTGCAGCGGGTAAAAAAACTCATCATCGGCGGAGCCCCTGTTTCACATACATTGGAAAAAAAATTATCCTTACTACCCATACAGGCATTTCATACCTACGGTATGACCGAAACGCTTACCCATGTGGCATTGCGCAGAATAGACGGTTCCGGCAGGGTATATAGCGCCCTTCCGGGTATGCGTTTTGAGACCGACGGACAAAACCGCCTGGTCATTCATACGCCTTACCGCCGGAGCCCCGTATATACCACCGATATCGTAGAGCTTATAGACGGGAAGCATTTCGTATGGATAGGGCGTAGCGATTATATCATCAATACGGGCGGCGTCAAGATAGCTCCCGAAAGCATCGAGGAAAAACTGGCGCCGTACCTGCACGTTCCTTTTTTCATCCACGGACTTCCCGACGAACGCCTGGGGTCTGCCGTTACATTGATAGTGGAAGGCAATCCCGGACATATCGACACAGGGGAACTATACCGCAAAGCCGGGTTATCAAAATATGAAACCCCAAAAAGAATCATCGGTATGGAAGCTTTCCATTATACCGGCTCCGGGAAGATAGACCGGAACAAGACTGTGGGATCATTAAGTCAAACAAACTGAAACAGAGACATTTCCAAACGAAAAAACCGCCTATGGCGGTTTATCGTATAAAAAAAGTCGGGATGACAGGATTTGAACCTGCGACCTCTTCGTCCCGAACGAAGCGCGCTACCGGACTGC
>CAZQPD010000162.1:0-4116 GCA_964595235.1 uncultured Polaribacter sp. | reverse complement strand
AAAAGATTTCTCACATTCGTTCGAAATGACACGGCACCCCCAACTATCAACTCATAACTCACAACTATCAACTCAACTCGTGTTTGAGAGTTTTTCAGCAGACCCTAATAAGAGATAAAATGTTATAAAAAAATAAATCCGGCCTAAGCCGGATCATCTTTTTTTTTTATTACTTCCTCCCAGTTAAGTAATGTAAGCACTAAACTGCTGCAAAGATATGAAAAATTTTATAATATCAAAATACTCCAATGGACAAAATTCAGAACTAAAACAATTTTCTGTTTTTGTAGTGTTTTTCATAGTATTTCAGGTATTCGCCGGAAGTAACTTTGTCCAACCAATCCGTATGTGACAAGTACCAATCGACCGTTTCCGAAAGAGCTTCCTTGAATTCTCTCCGGGGTTTCCAGCCCAGACCGGTTTTAATTTTCGTATCATCTATCGCATACCGCTTGTCATGTCCTTTCCTGTCGGCGACGAAGGTGACCAGTTCTTTTGATGTGCCCGGCTTTCTCCCCAATGCCCGGTCGGTAATGTCACAGAGGAGTAAGACCAAGTCGATATTGGTCATTTCGTTTCCGCCACCTACCAGATATGTTTCCCCGGGGGTTCCCCTGTGCAGTATGGTATCGATGGCGGAAATATGGTCGGAAACGTAAATCCAATCGCGGATATTACTGCCGTCACCATATACGGGTATCTCGCGGTTATTTTTTATATTGTTGATTACCAGTGGGATGAGTTTTTCAGGAAATTGATTGGGTCCGAAGTTATTAGAACAGTTCGAAATGAGAAAAGGCAAGCCGTAGGTATTTCCGTAGGCTTTCACCAGCAGGTCTGCCGCCGCTTTTGATGCGGCATAGGGTGAGCGGGGACGGTAGGGTGAGTTTTCGGTAAAATATCCTGTATCACCCAGGCTGCCGAATACTTCATCGGTAGAAATATGGTAAAATAGTTTGCCTTGCAGGTCCTTGCCGTGTGTATGCAGAAAAGCGTTCATCAGGTTGGCGGTTCCCGTGAGATTGGTTTCGAGGAACAAGTTCGGGGAATCGATGGAGCGGTCCACATGGCTTTCGGCGGCGAGGTGGATGACGGTATCGAATCCGAAGCGGTCGAACAGTGAGAAAATTTCTTTCTCATCCCGGATATCGGCTTTTAGAAAACGGTAATTTTCCCTCCCGGCGATGTCATGCAAGTTTTCCAAATTTCCCGCATAGGTCAAAGCATCGAGATTGAATATCTGATAATCAGGATATTGAAGTGTCAAATACCTAACCAGATGGGAGCCGATGAATCCGGCACCGCCCGTGACGAGTATTTTTTTTCCGTTTTTCATTTCTTACCGGATGTTTAGAACGTAAGGAAGGCGGGCTTGGATCCCTTGTAGCGAATGCAGGTCTTTCAACTCCCGGTACATACGGTAGTATTCGTCGCCCAACTGTTCGCGCAGCCATTGACTTTCGGTTTTTCCGAAAGGAAATTTACTGAACATATCTTTGAAATCTTTTTTGTACCGCGGATAAGACCGTAACTTGAATTTGTCTATTCCTGCGAGGCTTGCGGCTTCCCCGACAGCGGTATCCAAAGAGCCGAGACGGTCCACCAGACCATTCTCCAATGCTTCTTTACCCGTCCAGACCCTTCCTTGTGCGATTTTGTCCACCTGGTCGAAACTCATATTCCGTCCTTCCGCCACATGGGAGACGAAAGTGTGATAGACTTGTTCCACCGTCTTGGCCGTAAAGTCATGAAAACTACTGTCCAAAGGTTCGAACATACTGTAATGCGGAGATGTATTGGTATAGACTTGTTCGGCATTGATACCATGCCTGGCGGCAAATTCCGACACGTTCGGCAAGGCGCCGAATACTCCGATAGAACCGGTAATGGTAGTAGGTTCGGCTATGATTTTGTCGGCATTGCAGGCTATATAATATCCGCCGGATGCTGCCAAATTTCCCATGGATACCACCACGGGTTTTTCCTTTTTGGTTAGTTCTATCTCACGCCAGATGAGTTCGGATGCCAAAGCGCTTCCTCCGGGGGAGTTTATTCTCAATACGATGGCTTTCACCCCCTTGTTTTTCCGGAGTTTTTTTAATGCCTCGATGATGGATTCGTTTCCTATGTAGGTCTCATCGCCCTTGCCATACCGGATATCGCCCTGGGCATATACTATGGCGATTTTATCTTTCGCTCCGGCACTGTGAATACGCCCTTTTCCGGCTTTCAGATATTTTTGGATGCTGACGGTACGGGGTTTCTTGTTGTCTTGGTTTTGCGACAGACGGGAGAGAATATCCAGGTATTGGTCGTAGTATAAACTCTTGTCTATCAGCCGCAGTGATACGGCTTCTTGGGGAGTGGCGGGTGCATGCGTATCGACGATGCGGTTCAACTCTCCGGTATCCGTGTGCCGTGAAGCGGCGATATCGTCGAGCATTTCCTCCCAGATGGAGTGCAATAAGGAAACGGTCTGCTCGCGGTTGGCATCACTCATCTCATTGGCCAAAAAACCTTCCATGGCACTCTTGTATTTGCCGTGACGGATGACCTCCATACGGATGCCGGTGCGGTCTTGGAAGTCTTTGAAATACAACTTTTCCGAAGCCAGCCCACGGAAGTCGATATGTCCCTCTTTTTGGATATATACCGAATCCGCCACACTGGATATATAGTAATTTTTCTGGCTGTAAAAGTCACTGAAAGCCGTGATGAATTTTCCCGACGATTTGAAATCCGACAGCTTGTCCCGCAGTTCTTGTGCCTGTGCAATTCCCAGATTCAGGGTGGGAAATTCCAGGCTGATACCGGCTATTTTTTTATCCTTTTTGGCATTTTCGATAGCATTCAGTAATTTGGTAAACGAGATACGCGGCATTTCCTCGTCTATCAATTGTTCGAAAGGGTTGCTGCTCGACGGCTTGTAATCGGGGAGCTCGCCGCTCATATCCAGAACGAGAACGGTGTTCTCCTTGATATCGACTTTCTCCTTACCGCCGATGACACTTCCCAGGATTCCCAATACGAGAAAAAGCAAGAAAAAAGCGATAAAAATTCCGATGATGACTGCCAGAATTTGTTTGATGAATTTCATAATAAGTTGCGTGTTGTTAGTTCACTGAATTGGACGCGATAATCCCGGCAAAGTTACAAATCATTCACGGTTCCTGAAAGTTTTGTACTTTTGCCGGGTGTTATTAATAAAAAGTTCAATCTTATGGGAATAAAAAATTTTTTCAGCAAATTAATCGGGAAAAAACAATTGGAAAAAGCGGAAGAGGTGTTCGACAAGATAAGCGACAAGGTAGAGGACGTGTCGGAAGAATTGGCGGATAAAGCCAAAGAGGTATCTGCCGGAGTCAAAGAGAAGGCATCCGGACTTGCAGAGGTGGCAAAGGAGAAGTCAGCCGATCTGAAAGAAAAATTGGCGGAGGAACTATCCGAAGCCAAAGAGAAAGCCGCCGAACTCGCCGAAAAGGCAAAAGAAAAAACCGCCCATTTAAAAGAGGAGCTGAAAGAAGAACTCTCCGAAGCCAAGGAAAAAGCAGCTCAATTGAAAGAGAAAATGACGGAAGAGCTCGAAGAAATCAAAGAAAAAACGGAAGATTTGGCACAAAAAGCAAAAGAAAAACTCACCGGATCTTCCGGCGAAAACGACCCGGACGAAGGAGAAACAACGGAAAAGGAATAGGAGTTTTTTTTATGTTGGCAGTTTAGGGGCTACTGAAAATCGTTCTGAAAATTCCAGGCGGGTGTTTATAGCCGTTAAGCCGGGAAAATACAAACGCCATATTGAAAAAAACACGATTTTTCTTGCATTTCCTCATCAATATTATTGCATAATATACTCTATTTCACGTGTTTGAGAGTTTTTCAGCAGACTCTAACTACCCAAATCGCCCCCTTTGTGATTTTCAGCAAACACTATATTAAAATTTATGTGTATTTTCGCCCCCGCAATCGGGATGTAGCGCAGTCCGGTAGCGCGCTTCGTTCGGGACGAAGAGGTCGCAGGTTCAAATCCTGTCATCCCGACTTTTTTTATACGATAAACCGCCATAGGCGGTTTTTTCGTTTGGAAATGTCTCTGTTTCAGTTTGTTTGACTTAATGA
>CAZQPD010000161.1:0-3467 GCA_964595235.1 uncultured Polaribacter sp. | reverse complement strand
GAAATCTTTTATATTTGGTGAAGTTGTTCAGCCCGCGCGGCAGGCTGGCTCATTCGCTAAAAATGCCCACCGGGCATTTTCTTTACGCTCTGCCCTTGTGATTTTCAGCAGACCCTATGTAGGCTCTGCTGAAAAACTCTCAAACACGTAAAAGAGAATGAGTTACGAAATAATATCATTAGTAAAACACAAGGAAAATCGAGGTTTTATCGAAAAAGTCGTGCATTTATATCATCTGGTAAAAACGTATTTGTTTTGCCGGAACGGCAGACCGGCTCACCTGTCAAAAATTTCCACCGGGCATTTTCTTATAGTTCTGCCCTTGTGATTTTCAGCAAATCCTGATAAATTTAATACCGGAATTGATATTTATCATTGAAAAAAAAATTTTTTTTACCCTGTAAATCATTTGAAATATTTTCAATGAAAATAGGGTTGTATTAGCGGGATAATAATTACTTTTGCTTCAAAATAAATCAGTCATACCAAAAAATCTACATCATGGATATCAAAAAAATCATGCAAGACCTCGAAGCCAAACATCCCGGCGAAAAGGAATACCTCCAAGCAGTTCACGAAGTACTCGAATCCATCGAGGAAATATATAATGAAAATCCTCAATACGAATCGGCAAAGATCATTGAGCGCTTGGTAGAACCCGACCGGATTTTTACCTTTAAAGTACCCTGGACAGATGATAACGGGCAGGTACATATAAACCTGGGTTACCGCGTCCAATTCAATAATGCCATTGGACCTTACAAAGGCGGTCTGCGTTTTCACCCTTCGGTAAACCTGTCTATTCTGAAATTTCTCGGTTTCGAACAAATTTTCAAAAATGCCTTGACTACCCTTCCGATGGGAGGGGGAAAAGGAGGGTCGGATTTCAACCCCAAAGGCAAATCGGATGCCGAAATCATGCGTTTTTGCCAATCGTTTATGCTGGAACTGTGGAATGTCATAGGACCCGATACCGATGTTCCGGCAGGGGATATAGGTGTAGGAGGCCGTGAAATCGGTTATTTGTACGGTATGTACAAAAAATTGGCAAGGGAACATACCGGTGTGCTTACAGGCAAAGGAAGCAATTGGGGAGGTTCACTTATGCGTCCCGAAGCTACCGGATACGGAAATGTCTATTTCGCCCAGGAAATGCTCGCTACACGCGGGGAAAATATGAAAGGCAAAACAGTAGCTATTTCCGGATTCGGAAATGTGGCTTGGGGTGCGGCAAAAAAAGCAACCCAACTCGGAGCCAAAGTTGTCACCCTTTCCGGTCCCGACGGCTATGTTCATATCCCCGGCGGGCTGGACGATGAAATGATAGAATATATGCTCGAACTACGCGCTACCAACAATGACGTCGTAGCTCCGTTCGCCGAAGAATTTCCCGGTGAAAGCACTTTCTATCCGGGCAAAAAACCATGGGAACAAAAAGTGGACATCGCCCTGCCCTGCGCCACCCAAAACGAACTCAATGCCGATGACGCCCGCAGTCTCGTAGCCAACGGCTGTATGCTCGTCGGCGAAGGTGCCAACATGCCGTGTACCGAAGAAGCTATCGAAATATTCCAATCGAACAAACTGCTGTTTTCGCCAGGAAAAGCCTCCAATGCCGGAGGTGTAGCCACTTCGGGACTTGAAATGACACAAAATTCCTTGCGGCTCTCTTGGACCGCCGGAGAAGTGGATGAAAAATTACACGGCATCATGCGTAGTATCCATGCCGCTTGTGTGAAATACGGAACACGCCCCGACGGCTATGTAGATTATGTCAAAGGAGCCAATATAGCCGGATTCGTCAAAGTAGCCGATGCCATGTTGGACCAAGGAGTGGTATAAGGATGCCCGGTTATTATGTTTTGAATACGTCGCATTGACTTTACGCCGGAGTACGAAATACCGTCTCCGGCGGTTTGTTGGAATAAAATATTGTTATACCTTTGCTCTGATTCATAACACAATGGCGTAAATGAGAGAAAAAGTCCTGCTGAATGCCGAACAGATAAAGATTACCCTATACAGGTTGGCTTGCCAATTGGTCGAAAATCATAAAGACTTCTCACAAACAGTACTCATCGGCATCCAGCCCCGGGGCAGCGCAGTACTCGATAAATTGGTAGATATCTTACGGAACAAATACGGTATTCAAAATATAGAAAAAGGCTATTTGGATATTACTTTCTACCGGGATGATTTCCGCCGGAGGGAAAAACCCCTGCAAGCCAATTCCACGGAAATACACACCCTGCTCGAAGGGAAAAAAGTCGTCCTGGTCGATGATGTCCTCTATACGGGACGTAGTATCCGGGCGGCACTCACCGCCATAGAAAGCTACGGCAGACCGGATGCTATCGAATTATTGGTATTGATTGATCGCCGTTTTAGCCGTAACCTGCCCATTCAACCCACCTACAAAGGAAAACAAATAGATGCCTTCAATAACGAAAAAGTATCGGTACGGTGGAGTGACGGAACCACCCCGGATACCGTATATATCATCTCGAAAAATACCAGCCATCCATGAAACAACTCAGCGTTCCTCATCTGATCGGCATCAAAGGACTGAAAAAATCCGATTTGGAACTTATTTATGAAACCGCCGACCGGTTCAAAGAGGTAATCAACCGCCCCATCAAGAAAGTCCCTTCCCTGCGCGATATTACCATTGCCAATTTATTTTTCGAAAACAGTACCCGTACCAAACTCTCCTTCGAACTGGCTGAAAAAAGACTCTCCGCCGACGTCATCAACTTCTCCGCCTCCCAATCCTCCGTCAAAAAAGGTGAAACCCTGATAGATACGGTAAACAATATCCTGGCGATGAAAGTGGATATGGTGGTGATGCGCCACCCCATGGTAGGCGCCGCCGAATTTTTGTCACGCAATGTAAATGCACGTATCATCAATGCCGGTGACGGTACCCACGAACACCCGACACAAGCCATACTCGATACGTATTCCATGAGGGAGAAAACAGGAGAATTGAAAGGAAAGAAAGTAGTGATAATCGGCGATATACGGCATTCCCGTGTCGCCCTCTCCAATATTTTCGCACTTCGCTTACTCGGCGCACAGGTCAAAGTATGCGGTCCACCTTCTCTCATTCCAAAAAATATCCGTTCACTCGGAGTAGAAGTAGAACATAATCTGAAAAAAGCCCTTATCTGGTGCGATATTGCCAATGTCTTACGCGTACAACACGAACGTATGGATGTTAAATATTTCCCAACAATCAGGGAATATACGCAACTATACGGTATCGATATGCATCTATTGAATGAAATTGGCAAGGATATTGTGATAATGCATCCGGGACCCATCAATCGCGGTGTGGAAATTACCAGCGAAGTAGCTGATTCCCCGCAGTCCGTTATCCTCGACCAAGTGGAAAACGGAGTGGCGACCAGAATGGCAGTATTGTATTTAATAGCACAACAGATAAAAAGATAAAAAACAGCAGATTA
>CAZQPD010000160.1:0-10672 GCA_964595235.1 uncultured Polaribacter sp. | reverse complement strand
TCGGTAAATGTCATCACCGGTATCATCAAGGCGAACTTTCCGGCGCGCGCTGCTTTCAGAGTCTCATCGAAAATCGATTCGCGCACCATCCTCGATGCCCCCGGCGCCGACCAATTGATAGGAAAAGGGGACATGCTGTATTCCGGCGGCGGAAATCTGGTCCGGCTCCAATGCGCATTTGTCGATACCCCGGAGATAGAGCGCATTACCGAGTATATCGGTAGTCAGAGGGCATATCCTACCGCTTACGAACTTCCGGAATATATCGACGAAAATGCGGCATTAAGCGGAGACTTCGATATGGATGATAGGGACTCCTTGTTCGAAGAAGCCGCCTATATCATCGTTAGAGCCCAGCAAGGTTCGGCATCATTGTTGCAAAGAAAATTAAAGTTGGGATACAATCGCGCCGGTCGTATCATCGACCAGTTGGAAGCAGCCGGTATCGTAGGTCCATTCGAAGGGAGCAAAGCCCGGCAGGTATTGGTGCCCGACGAGTTGAGTTTAAAACAATTATTGGAAAATGAAAAAAAATCATAGCCTCATGAAAAGAATCACTCTGATAATCTTGTCAGTTACGGTATTATCAACCTTCGCACAAAGTGAACAAAAAGCCAAAACACTTCTGGATCAGGTTTATATCAAGGTAAAATCATACCGCAATCTCACATTGGATTTCGACTATGTGCTGGATAATGAAAAAGAAAATATCCACCAGGAAACACGTGGTCATGTCAGTATGGAAGGAGAAAAATACCATCTGAAACTATCGGGTTTGGAACGTATTTTCGACGGGAATCGCATCTATACCATCGACCACGAAGATGAAGAAGTGGTCATCTCAAAACCCGGAAGTGACGACGAAACCGAGTTTACCCCGTCGAAAATCCTGACATTCTATAAGAAAGGCTATGAATACCATTGGGATAAATTACTCAATCTGGAAGGAAAAAAAATCCAATTTATCAAGTTGGTCCCCATCCATAAGGACGATAATAAATATATCCTGTTGGGGATAGATACCAAAAGTATGTTTATCAACCGCGTCATCTATACAGCGAACAACGGTACGCAGACGACATTTAAGATTCGTAATTATGAGACCGATACCGCCTTGCCCGAAAAGGAATTCACTTTCGACAGGGCAATGTATGAAGCCAGGGATTATATCATTACGGAAATGTAATATGTTAGGGTCTGCCGGAAAACTTTTTTAGTGGATAGTTCCGAGTTATTAGTTGATAGTGTTTTGTTGATAGTTTGGGAGCGTGTCATAAATTTGATAATTCAGGCACTTCTGTGATTGTTTCAAGTCATTTGGTTCCCCTTACGAACCGCTCCTTGTCCAGAAAGTCTTTCCTCAATTCTGTCCGGTAGCCGTTTTCTTCCAATAACTGCTTGACCCGGTGGGCATATGCCTCATTTGTTTCAAAGTATATCGAGCCGTTTCCGGCTAAATGCCGTGTCGCGAATACGACCGTATGCCGGTAGTAATACAGCGGGTCGCCGGCGGGGGTGAACAAGGCGGTATGGGGCTCGTGTTCCAATACGTTGGCGGGAACACTGTGCTTATCGTCCGGAGTGATATAAGGCGGGTTGCTGACTATCAGCTGGAATTTTTCACCGGAAATTTGTTTGTCTCCCGTGATATCGTGCAGGAGAAAGCGGATATCCGTGTTGTGTAGTTCCGCATTTTTACGGGCTAATGTAAGCGCCTCCGGCGAAATGTCCGTCGCTGTGACCACCGCATCCGGAAAATATTTTGCCAGTGCAATGGCTATACATCCGCTACCCGTACCAACATCCAAAATATTCAAAGGAGTAACGGCGGGTAATGAACTCCGTATCCATTCTACGAGTTCTGCGGTTTCAGGGCGTGGGATAAGCGTATGCTTATCGACATGTAGATCCATTCCTGCAAAATAGGCAAAACCGGTAATGTACTGGACGGGTTCGCCGTCTAACAAACGCCGCAGGGCGGAGGAGAATTTTTTTTCCGTATCCCTGCCGGGGATCTCGTTTGGGTGTAATTGTATGTATATCAAGTCTTTATTTGCAATATACCGGAGTAAATTGCCGAAAATGCCTCTAATTTCGCCGGGGGAATATACCGCGGAGAGCTGCTCACGGTACACCTTATATATATAGTTCCATGTCAAAATGCGGCTAATGCTTATCTTTACCCCGCAAAGATAAATTATTTTTTACCGGCATGACCGCAGCGGAATATTATTATACATTGGAAGAACCCGGACCCGAAGTGCTGTACAAGGAAAAAGGCAGTAAGTTCTATGCCAGGGCATATCCGGTGCGGGATGAAGACGAGGCAAAAGATATACTCGCAGCGGTAAAAGCGGAGCATTACAAAGCCCGCCACTGGTGTTATGCATGGCGGATGGGAGCCGGAGGGGAGCACGAACGGGCTAACGACGACGGGGAACCTTCGCATTCGGCGGGACAGCCTATTCTGGGGCAGATCCGGGCTTTTTCGCTTTCCGGGGTCATGGTGGTCGTGGTGCGCTATTTCGGTGGGGTGAAGTTGGGGGTAGGCGGGTTGATACGGGCGTACAAAACGGCAGCCCGTGACGCTATAGAACAGGCAACCGTAGTGAGAAAAGAGCTATTGTCGAGATACGAGATTCGAACCGGATATGAGAACATGAACAAGATACAGCAGCTGGTCAAGCGTTACCGCCTTTCCATAGTCAGTACCGAAATGCAAGACGAATGCCTGTTCGTCGTGGATGTTCCCGGACGGGTCAAACGTCAATTCCTGGACGAAACCGGAAGATGGTATAAAATAAAGGTGAAAAAATTATAGCCGGCTCAAGATTTCTTCCGGACAACGCATGGGTTTTCCGCTCTTTTTATCTACGAATACCAAAGTGGTCTCACCTGTGGTGAGCAATTCGCCGTTTTCGTTATGAATTTCATAGACAAAGACGATACGGGCGCCCGGAGGTTCTTTGAGCGAGGTGGTAACAGTCAGTATATCATCATAATATGCCGGCTTGTGGTATCTTATTTTCATTTCATAGACGGGTAATAAAGTTCCGTTTTCTTCCATTTCCTTGTAGGACAACCCGAGTCCCCGCAGCCATTCCAGCCTGCCCATTTCAAAGTATTGTGCGTAATTACCGTGATGGACAAAACCCATTTGGTCTGTCTCGCTGTACCTTACCCGGACTTTTGTAACCGTTTTATTCATGGACAATGACATTTATCAGTCAAAATTGAAGGGCGTAATATATAAAAAAAAAACATTAAATTCAATACATCCAAGTGTTTTTTATTAGAAAAAATGTTTACATCTTTGCCCTGTCAAAAGACAAACTTTTCCTTTCCCTATTGTATAATTAAAAATTTTATAAATGAAATAAATCGATGGTAAAGAATGCACTTCAAGTTTGGGAAAGTTGTCTTCATTTTATCCAAGACAATATAAACCATCAAGCTTTCAAAACGTGGTTTGAGCCCATTGAGCCTGTATCTTTGAAAGGCAATGTATTGACAATCAGGGTACCTAGCAAATTCTTTTATGAATGGCTGGAAGAACATTACATTAAAATATTAAAAACCGCTTTGAAGAAAGAGTTAGGTGAGAGTGCCAAATTGATCTATGAGGTGAAAATGGAGAATTCTTATAGTAGCCGTAAACCCCATACGGTAAAATTTCCGAGTTCGAACAGAAAACCCATCGATACCCACGGTGCAGCCATTACTTTACCATTGACCAAACGCGAACTTCGCAATCCGTTTATCATCCCCGGTATTCAAAAAATCAAGATAGAATCACAGCTCAATCCCAATTACAATTTCGATAACTTTATAGAAGGCGATTCCAACCGCCTCGCCCGTTCCGCCGGGATGGCCGTATCGAACAGACCCGGAGGGACTTCGTTCAACCCCCTGCTGATATACGGCGGGGTAGGGCTCGGAAAAACCCATTTGGCGCATGCCATCGGTGTGGAAGTCAAAGACAAATATCCCGACAAGACCGTCTTGTATATTTCCGCAGAGAAATTTACCCAACAATTCATCGACTCGGTCAAGAACAATACCCGGAACGACTTTATTCATTTCTATCAAATGATAGATGTACTCATCGTCGATGACGTACAATTCTTCTCCGGAAAATCCGGAACACAGGACGTGTTTTTCCACATTTTCAACCATTTGCACCAGAACGGAAAACAGGTCGTACTGACCTCTGACAAAGCGCCCGTCGATATGCAAGATATCGAACACAGGCTGCTGTCGAGATTCAAGTGGGGCTTGTCTGCAGAACTCCAATCCCCTGATTACGAAACACGTATCTCGATATTGGAAAAAAAACTCTTCCGTGACGGCGTGGAAATGCCCAGGGAAGTGATAGAATATATCGCCAAAAATATCAAAAACAACGTACGTGAACTCGAAGGCGTATTAATTTCCCTTATCGCCCAATCCTCTTTTAACAAACGGGAAATTTCCCTCTCGTTAGCCCGGCAGATTATTGACCAATTCGTAAAAAATTCAAAGCGCGAAATTTCAATAGATATGATTCAGAAAGTGGTGTCGAACTATTTCAATATGGACGTCGCCACCCTGCAATCAAAAACCCGCAAACGCCATATCGTTCAAGCCCGCCAGCTGGCGATGTATTTCGCCAAGAAATACACCAAAGCATCCCTGGCGAGTATCGGGGCACAAATTGGCAAACGCGACCATGCTACCGTGCTACATGCTTGTAAGACAGTAAATAATCTCGCCGAAACGGATAAAGAATTTAGAAAATACGTAGAAGAATTGACCGAAAAACTCACCTTTTGAACTGGCTTCGCAGCCATAACCTTCCCTATTCTATGAAAACGAAAATACTAATGGTCTGCCTGGGCAATATTTGCCGGTCCCCGCTGGCGGAAGGAATTTTGAGAAGCAAAGTTGACCCCGCCAGGGTGGAAGTGGACTCCGCCGGTACACAAAGTTACCACACCGGAGAACCTCCCTGCGAATTTTCTCAAAAAATAGCCCGTGAAAACGGATTGGATATCAGTGGATTGAGAGCAAGGGCTTTCGAACCCGCCGATTTCGACCGCTTTGATCTCATCTATGTCATGGACAGGCACAACCTGGATACTTTGCACGCCAGGGCACCCGGCGACCGGGAAAAGAACAAGGTAAAACTCATCCTCGACGAAGTGTTCCCCGGTGAAAATATGGATGTGCCCGATCCTTATTACAGCCAGTATTATGCGTTTAAGAACATATACAAAATGCTGGATGAAGCCTGTAAGGTAATCGCACAAAAATACAACCGTTGAACGGAAAAGGTAAAATATTCCTGATACCCACCCCACTCGGCGATACCGAACCGCTGGAAGTGCTTCCCATTTCCGTAAAAAAAAATTTGGAACATATCAACCGCCTGCTGGTCGAAAATGAAAAATCCGCACGGCGGTTTGTCAAGAAAATATTGCCCGGAAAGAAACAATCCGCCTTGCAAATCGGGATTTTGGACAAATATACACCCCGCGACGAGATTTACCGTATGCTACAACCCTGCCTGGACGGAGAGGACATTGCCGTACTCTCCGAAGCGGGACTGCCCGCTGTAGCCGACCCGGGAGCCGCTTTGGTACGGGAAGCACATTTGCTCGGCATACGGGTAGTACCGTTGACCGGTCCTTCGTCCATATTCTTAGCCTTAATGGCTTCCGGTATGAACGGACAGCGCTTTGCCTTCCACGGATATTTGCCTATCGAGAGCGTATCGCGTAGAAAAGCCATCAAAGAACTCGAAAGAAAATCCGCCGCGGACGACAGTACGCAAATCTGTATCGAAACCCCGTACCGTAACGAAAAACTCCTCGAAGCCTTCTTGAAAACACTTCGTGCCGGTACACTGCTTTGTGTGGCGGTTGACCTGACCTTACCTACCGAACAAATCCTTACCGCTCCCGTCTCCCGGTGGAAAAATATGAACATTGCACTTCACAAGCGCCCCGCTATATTCTTGATATACAGAGAGCCGCATTCATAGGGTCAATGCGCCATTTTCCGCCTTTCCCTCTCCGCTTGCAGCAATTCCAATTCCCGGTTCGTCTGGTTGCCTACCGAGGTATTCTCGTCAGCCCGGCGGATGAGATAGGGCATGACATCTTTTACCGGACCGAAGGGCAAGTATTTCGAGACATTATACCCCAGTGCGGCGAGATTGTATGTGATGTGGTCACTCATTCCGTAGAGTTGCCCGAACCACAACCGCGGGTCGTCCTTGGCCAATCCCGACCGGTCAATGAGCTGTTTGAACAACAGCGAACTCTCCTCGTTGTGCGTTCCGACATACAACGCCATCATATCGATATGTTCGAACATATATTGCATCACATCGTTGTACATTCTGTCGGTAGCGGCTTTGTCTTTGCAGATAGGGTCGGGATAACCGAGGCGTGCGGCGCGTTCCCGTTCTTTTTCCATATACGCCCCGCGTACCAATTTCATCCCTATGTGGTAACCTTTGTCTTTCGCTTTGGCGTGGAGTTCCCTGATATAGTCCATGCGGTCTTTGCGGTAGAGTTGTAATGTGCCGAATATCACGGCTTTCTCCTTGTTGTACTTTTCCATCAGGTTTTCCACGATATCATCGGCGGCTTTCTGCATACAATAATCTTCGGCATCGATAAGCAGTGGGACGTCTTTTTCATAGGCATTTTTCGCTACTTTCTCATAGCGGTCGAGTAGTCTTTGCCATTCGGTTTTTTCGCTGTCCGTCAGCTCTTTGCCTTCCGATACTTTGGTGTATAAATCCTTCCTTCCTATACCCGTAGGCTTGAATACGGCGAAGGGCATGGCGGGTTTTTCACGGGCGAACTCCATTACCCGGAGGGTAATATCCACCACTTTGTCGAACTGTTTTTCATCTTCTTTTCCTTCTGCCGAATAGTCGAGGATGGAATGTACACCTTTCGAATACATTTTATCTATTACGGGCATACAATCCTCTTCGGTAACGCCGCCGCAGAAATGGTTGAATACAGTGGCACGGATGATTCCCTCTACCGGCAAATGTGCGTTGAGAGCCAATTGGGTGATTTTCGAACCTATTTTTACCATAGGTTCGCTGCTGATGAGCTTGAACAACCAATACGCACGGTCGAGTTCGGCATCCGATTTCAGTGCGAAGGCTATTTCCGTATTGCGGAATATTTTAAGTTCGTCTTTGTTGATTTCCATATGAAATGAAGTTTACGGTTCCGCTTCCAAAGATATTCTATTTTCGTATAGTACAATCAGGAGAAAAATCAGTTTTTCATGTTAAAATTTTCCCCTATCTTGCACCCAAAACACATCCATGCATCCCGTATATACCGGTAAGGGCATTTTGGAGAAATTACCCGGCTTATTAGCCGGAAATACGGAAGTTTTCATCCTTACGGATGACAATACGCAGCGTTACTGCTTGCCGCTGTTGGAAAAATATATCACCGGTTATCAGCTAATAAATATTCCTCCGGGTGAGGAAAACAAAAGCCTGAAAAGCCTGTCCCGGATATGGGATTCCTTGTTGGAATACCATGCCGGAAGGGATGCGGTCCTTATCAATCTGGGAGGAGGGATGATAACGGATATTGGCGGTATGGCAGCTGCTACTTACAAGCGGGGCATCCGTTTTATCCATGTGCCCACCTCCCTGCTGGCGATGGTGGATGCCGCAGTGGGGGGTAAGACGGGAATTAACTACGGCGGTATCAAAAATCCTGTGGGTACGTTCAGTATGCCCGCCGCCACATTGATAGACCCGGTATTCCTCGATACTTTACCCTTCCGGGAAATGCTGTCCGGTATGGCGGAAATACTCAAATACGCGCTAATCAGGGACAGTGAATTGTGGAATGAAATGCCGGAGGCGGGACAAATTCCCCGTACGGTACCTCTTCGATGGATAGAAAGGTCCGTAAGGATAAAAAAAGAGATAGTAAGTGAAGACCCCGGCGAAGCAGGGTTGCGCAAGGTATTGAACTTCGGTCATACGGCAGGTGACGCCTTGGAAATCCTATACCGTATGATGCACGGTGAGGCGGTGGCCGCCGGGATGTTGGTGGCTTTGCGCCTGTCGGAAATGCTGTTGGGCTTTCCGCAAACCGTGGCGCGGGAAATAACCCACCGTATCAAACTTTGGTACCGTCAAAGCTTACCGGAAAGCCCCGGCGATATCCATCCCGGGCGGCTTTGGGAACGGATGAGGAACGATAAAAAAAACACAGGCGGGGAAGTGCGGTTCGTATTGTTGGAGGATGTGGGGGCTCCCGTATGGAACCGCCGGGTTACTTATGAGGAATTTTCGCAAGCCCTGCGGATATTGTTCGAGTGAAATTTATTTTTTCGATAAAAAAATGCCGGCAATAGCCGGCATTTTGTATTGTGTAAACATTATTGAGAAGTTTTCCTGCGGATTCAAATTAATTCTTCAATCCCGAGAAAGCGCCGGCGTCCAAACGTGTGAATGTCAACGACCATGTTCCGTTATCGTCTTTTGTAATATTCAATACGTTGCCGTTGTTTGAATGATAGAAACTTGTATCACTGTTTTTTGTCAATGTTACTTCGAATTCCACACCGTTGTTGTCTTGCGGAGTGAGTTTTACACTGGTTTCACCGGTTTCACTCACCGTGTAGGTATATTCTGAAAAATAATTGCCCGTTAAAGTCGAATATGCGCCGGTGTATTCGCCGAGGATTTCAGGATATTTGAACGGAGGCTGTTCTTCTTCTTCCTTACAAGAAGTAAATGTGGCTGCTGCAAAGAACAATGTGAGCAATACGATGCCTTTGGTGAAAAGAGCGAATTTTGAATTTTTCATGTTATAATGGTTTTACTTGGTTAATAAACACGACAAAAATACAAAAAAATTTTTTTCGGTGTTTGATGAAAAAAAAAAATTCCGGCAGCAGGTTTTTATCTGTTTCCGGCTGGTATCCCGGGCTAATCCACATTGATTATTATTCTTACCCGGAAATATTCCCGGATATTGAAAAAATATTCTATGGATTTGTATAAGAACGATTTGTATTGATGCAGTTGGGAATTTGAAGGGAGTTTTACCAGTATTTCTTTGATGTATAAATTATTAATTCTCGCTACGGGAGGGTCGGCGGGTCCCAGTACCAGGCGGTCTAATTTCTGCCGTAAAACCCCGGCGAGCCATTGTGAGGCATTGTATAGCAAGGCGGGATTTTTGTGTTTCATGATGATTTTTATGTTTTTTACGAAAGGCGGATAATGGTACAGCTCCCGCTGTTTTATTTCATAGGAGTAAAAAGCTTCGAAATCCCCTTCCGTAATGTATTGGAACAAAGGATGGGCGGGATTGAAAGTCTGGATGACGACTTTTCCGCGTTCTAATGCCCTTCCGGCTCGTCCCGCTACTTGTACGAGCATTTGGTAGGCTTTTTCATGCGCCCTGAAGTCGGGATTGTTCAGCAATACATCCGCTTGTATCACACCTACCAGGGATACGTGTGAGAAGTCCAAGCCTTTCGATACCATTTGTGTACCGATGAGAATGTCGATTTCACGGTTTTGAAAATCATTGATAAGGCGTTGGAATGCGTACTTTCCGCGGGTGGTGTCGTAGTCCAAACGGGCGGTTTTGGCTCCGGGAAACAGTTCTTTTACTTCTTTTTCTATCATTTGGGTTCCTACCCCGAGCAGTAACATTCCGGGATTGCCGCAGGCGGGGCATACCGTATCTTCCGGACGGTGGTAGCCGCAATAATGACAGATGAGTTCATGTCTGAATTTGTGGTTGGTAAGGCTGACGTCACAGTTCGGGCATTGCGGCGAATGTCCGCATGACGGACAAATGCTTACCGGTGCATAACCGCGCCTGTTCTGAAACAGGATGACTTGCCGGTGGCGGGCGAGAGTATTTTCGATATGCTCGATCAATACGGGTGTAAAATGCCCTTTCATCAGCTTTTTTCTGGCTGTTTCGCGCAGGTTGACCATTTCTATTTCCGGCAAGGGAATATCCGCATAACGCTTGTCGATGCGCACCAGTCCGTATTTGCCGGTTACGGCGTTCCGGTAAGATTCCATCGAGGGTGTGGCGGTTCCCAACAGCACTTTACACCCGGATATTTTCCCGTACATTACAGAAGTGTCGCGGGCGTGATACCGGGGAGCCGGGTCGAACTGCTTGTATGACCTCTCGTGTTCCTCGTCCACGATGATGAGCCCGGGATTTTTGAAGGGCAATAAAACGGCAGAACGGGCACCGATGATGAGCTGCCCTTCCTTGCCGTCGTAGTTCAGCATATTTTCCCATACTTCGTAGCGCTCGTGGATGCTGTACCGGGAGTGATAGACCAGCATACGGGCGCCGAAATATTTTTGCAACCGCCCGATGAGTTGGGTCGTCAAGGATATTTCCGGAACCAGATACAAGACCTGCTCCCCGCGTTCGAGCAGGTCGTGGATTAGGTGGATGTAAATTTCCGTCTTACCGCTGCCGGTGATTCCGTGCAGCAAGCATACGCCTTTGTCCCGGAATACGTGTTGTATTTCATTTAATGTTTGGTTTTGGGTATCGCTCAATTCCGGCAGTGGGGCATTCCCGCCGCGAAGGTTTACCCGGTCCTCGCGAAGGCTGAAGGTCCGGAAGAACCCCTTTTTTATCAGGCTGTTGAC
>CAZQPD010000159.1:0-3140 GCA_964595235.1 uncultured Polaribacter sp. | reverse complement strand
GTTAATATTTCTGATGTCGATGGTGGCGATGGTACTTTCCAACCCTCTACCAGCTATCCTATTGCAGGAGCGGATACGGGAGATGACGGGGTTCTACGTACCCTGTTTATCCACGCCGATTACATTGGAGATGATTTGTTTATGTTGGCTGAAATTATAGGCATCATCAGCGAGTACGACGGAGTGTATCAGATTACTCCAAGGAGTTTGGAAGATATCCAAATTATATCCGTTGAGGACAATCCCATTCCCGGCTTTGAAATGTATCCCAACCCTGCTGAAGATATTATCTATATACGTACGCAAGCCGGTGATCGTAAAGATATCAGCATCATGGATATAACGGGTAAAGTCGTCCGGGAGTTTACGCTCGACTCCGGCTCGTTCGATGTTTCCGGCTTACCGGCCGGCATGTATCTGATCAAAGTAACGGAGAATGAAGCCGTAAGTGTTGGCAAGGTATATATCAAATAAGCCCTTGTAAAATAAGTCATTAATAAAAACCGCTTCGAAATGAGGCGGTTTTTTTATGAGGATGCAGTGGGTTTATAAAAAAAATTATAAATTTGCACCCCCAAAGATAACTTGCGAAAGTAGCTCAGGGGTAGAGCATCACCTTGCCAAGGTGAGGGTCGCGGGTTCAAATCCCGTCTTTCGCTCGAGAATTTGCATCAATCCCGATACCCTGTCGGGATTATTTGTAAAAGTCCGGCTCGAGTGGTGGAATTGGTAGACACGTTGGACTTAAAATCCAATGGCCAACTGCGGCCGTGCGGGTTCAAGTCCCGCCTCGAGTACGAAACACCCATATGGGTTTTATAAGAATTACCGGAACCCCCGCTTAGCATTTTATGCTCCTGAATGTATCCTGAAGTCCCGGAATCATCCTGCATACACGAGTATATAATCCTGGATATACCAGAAATGTATCCGGTATTTTTCCCTGTATTTTCCTTTTGAAATATATCCGGTAGCTTTTCCTTCCCCGGGATTAAAAGGTTCGATATACAAATGATTGTTAAACGACAATCCGCCCTCCGGGTATATCTTGTACAGGCTTTCCTTTGCCCCCCACAGAACCGTGAGTAAAGATATTTCATCGGCAGCAGGGTCGATATACGTAAGTTCCCGGGCAGCGAACTTGCCGGCTATTCGCTTGATTTTATCACGTTTTTTTTCAATATCAATTCCGGCTGGTCTCCGGCTGATAGCGATGGCGGAAAAACCAAAGGAATGGGATATGGAAATATACATTCCGTCTTTCAAAATGGGTTTCCTCCCGGCAGTATAGTACAAATCCCCGTCTTGATATCCGGCTTTTTGCAATAACATACGAATACTGGCAAAGCCTTTACGCCGTACTTCGGATTTCATCCGTGATAACCTTTCGAGACTGTTTGCCGACCAACGGATGCCTTTCGATAACTCATCGAGTGTCTCCGTGATTTTCCATACATATATATGGGTGTGATTATTTGGGATAATATGTTTGTATAAAGGCATAATATGCGGATTTATACGTTGCAGCCGGCTTTTATAAAACAAGGCGAACCCGTACAGTTCGCCTTGTGAAAGAATTTTATGATGGTACTACCGGTTGGGTTCCAGGAACAATTTCAGTACTTTCTCCCGGTCGTGAATGCGTAAACGCAACAGATAGACCCCCGGTTGTTGTCCGGTCAAATCCAATGGGTATAAGCCGTTTTGTTCTTTCTCCGCCGTTCCCGTCGAAATGACCCTGCCGGTCAATTCGGTCAGGATATAACCGGCCGGAACATTTTCAGACCACGTAATGTTGAATATGCCTCCTGAAGGATTGGGGAAAGCCAGTGCACTGATATCCTGCAATCCGGATACTCCCGCAGGCATTTGGAACAAAATTTCGAAACGGTTGTCTATATCCGTTCCCGCTATGCTCTGGAAGCTATACGAGTTGGTTTCGGTCAGGTTGATAACGGTTCCTGTATATAGGTCTTTCAGATATACAGGTTGACCGGAGCTGAAAATTCCCGAAACGTGATCCAAGGCAATTTGATATGTGCCTTCGTACACGGTTTGGATTCCTATCCGGATGTGTTTGTCTGCGCTAAACGCTCCGAGTGTCTGAATAGCATAATGAGTATCATCTTCATCGATAAGGGAATAAAAGTCAAAAGCATCTCCCAAGAACATCCGCCCGGCATCCAGCCCCCTGTCGTATCCTCCTGTGGCATATCCGGCAAATGCAATGGCTATTTGCCTGAAGCGCCCTTCTTCATCGGTCAGATTGAGCCAAATCCTATCACCGGTATTCTGTGGGTGCAGGAAAGTATCATTGTTGTCGTTTCTCATTTCGTTTCTAAACAGTATCACACCCGCCTGCGTACCTTCGTCTCCGGCAGTGCCGCTGACTACATCGGCAAGGAAACCTTGACCGGCTGCAACATCCTTCGAACAATTCGTGCCACTGCTCGAAGCTACGGAAATAAAACTTCCCGGCGTACCGTCGGTGGTTCCCACGGCATAATCATCATTGGTAAAATTGTACGCATCGGGTCCCGGGTTCCCATTACTGATGGGGGTATCATGTGTCCAGAAATGGAATGTCCCTGTAAGAACGGATGAATTTTCCGCTTGGAATTTTTCCAGATCCAATGCCGACGGATAGGGGTTTCCTATCAGGTTTTCGTTGTTGAAACTGTCGCTGAAATCATTGTCGTAGAACACTGTAAGATAGATGTCCCCGGTATTCACCGTGCCGTCAAACCAAACGGTTTCTTGTGCCGGAGGGTCTAAGTTGTCCGGATCAAACGGAAAATCGGCACCTGCTCCCATGGCGATATAGCCTTTGCCGGGTTCCATCATACCACTGGCATTCTGCCAGTCGTCACCCTCATCGTCAAAGGTGTCATTGTCGGAATCGTTGAATGCGGTTGTATTCAAAGAGAAAATATAATCCGCCGGACTTCCCCCCGAATTGACCAAGGCATCTTCAATGGTAGCCGAAGTCATGGGTGACGAGAAATAGGTATAGTCGTATTCGTTGTACTCGGTAGTGATGATTTCTACCGTATAATCCCCTCCGCCGTTTTCCGTGGCATCATTGGCGGTTTGTACGAGAGATGCGGTATTGGAAATAAACAAACTGCCCTCATTGGTCA
>CAZQPD010000158.1:0-3456 GCA_964595235.1 uncultured Polaribacter sp. | reverse complement strand
GATACACTGCCTCCGAACCGCGCTTTCATATTTTGATATTTGAAGTCGAACGGATTGATGTTCAAGATGCCTTTTTCTATTTTGAAGCGTGCACGTATCCGCTCTATTTCCGGATTGGTCAGTTCGTCTATATGTAGCATTCCGGCGATTTTTCCGACCATCTCTATTCCCTTTATGTTCAGATCGTTGCTGTCGAATGATCCGTTCATATCCAGGCTTTCCATTATGGGATTCATCTGTTCATCGAGGCGGACTTTCATCTGCAAATCGGAAAAGAAGTGACCGGTTACTTTTTTCAGTACAGGGGTATAGGTTTCGAATACACTCAGACTACTGGCGGATTCCGGTACGGACAGTTTTTCCATTTTGATTTGGAAAGATGAGATAGGTTCTTCCGGTGCCGAATCGTAATATCCGTTCATATTCAGGTTACCACCCAATGTTTTCATGAGCAATGCGGAGAGTTCCGCCCGCTTGTCATGAAGTTTCAAACGCCCTTTGACATCTTTGATATTCAGGTCTTTATAAATGACTTCGCTGGCGTTCAGGCTGAGTGATGCGTCGATATTTGCCGGCAGGCGTAATACCTCTCCGGCGGATTCGGTTTGTTCTGTTTCCTCTCCGGAAGTTGTTCCGGTCATAAATTCGTTTAGGTCTAATTTTCCGGAAGATGCATGCAGGTCTATATCGAGTATTTTGTCTTTTTTTAAGAAATATGCGAGGTAATTCAGGGCTTTTCCGGTGAGGGAGAAGTCGCTTTTTTTCGTCCGGATATCCATCTTTTCCACCTCCAATGCGTCCGGTTTTACTTTTAGCGATGCTTGTGGAATATCCAAGGGATAAGGCAGTGAGTCGGAGCGGAAAACCATACGGTCGAGTACGAAATAACCTTGTGCATCGACGTTTTGATATTTTTCTTTTTCCACATCCGAGATTTTGCCTTTCAGTGAGAAATCGGCATCGAGCAATCCCGAAAGTTCCCGTACGCCGGGAAGTTCGAGGGTGTTTTTTAGTTTCCCCAAATCCATACGGGAAACGAATGCGGTTTCGATATAGGGGTCGGATACCGGATGTGAAAGTTTGAAATGTCCTTCGGCGGGACTACCGGCGATTTGCATTTTCACAGCGGGTATATCCACGCTGACGGCATCCATATTGTTCCCTCCGGGAAAATGCACCGATGCTTGCATATCGATGTTTTCGATGGATTCGGGAAGTTGCTCGTGTTTTAAGGTGCCGTGGTTTATATCGCATTTGATATCAAAAGCGGGCATGGTATTGTCGTTGTACATACCGGTTATCGAGCCTTCGAGGCGGGCTTTTCCTCCGGCTTTCATGCCTTTTAGGTATGAAGTATAGGCGGGTGGCACGAGAGAGAGTATTTCGCCGAGGGCGTTTTTCCCGGTATGGAACCGTATGTTCATATCTACTCCTTCGTCTTTCAGACGTACGGTCATATCGTCGAAGAACAGGCGGAGGTCGTTTACCGTTACAGCCGGATTTGTCAAGGTGTATCCGGAGTAGTCATCTTCTATGAGCACCGGACTGTCGATGACCAGCCGGGCACGGTTCAGGTACCGGGTGCCGTATTCCACTGTTGCGGATGTTATTTCCGTATGGGTATCGAGCCGGTATGCGTTTTCGGTTATCGTTCCTTTGCCGCTATGGTTAATGTCTTCAAAATCGATGAGCATACCACTCGTGAGGTCGTGGTAGCGTATGTGTGAGTGGAGGAGGCTGTATTTTTTTATTTTCAATTCGAAATGCGTACTGTCGCCGGTAGCTGATTCGCCGGAGGTTTTCTTGACGATATCGTAGTTGGCATTCCCCAGGGAATCAATGAGAACGTTCAGGTCCAGCTTGTCGATATTCACCTCTTCGACGGACAGGTCTTTGTCGAGGAATACCTTTTTGGCATTGAGGTTCATGCGGAAGTCCTCCGCCGAGAGCAGCCGGACGCCGTCGAATGCCCCTTTGCCGTCAATACGGAAATTTTGTATGGCGACATTCAGGTAGGGGAAGTTTTTTATCAGCGACAGGGATACGCCGTCGAAATCCACTGTGGCATTGAGGCTTTTGTTGAGGTCGTCTTTGATGAACCGGATGATTTCATCTTTGTACAGATAGGGAATGGCTACCAGTGCTACAATTATCAGCAACAATAACAGACCGGAGATTTTCAATATTTTTTTCATGGGGTTTTGGCTTTGTTTGATTCAGAATACAAACCGGAGCGGATGGTCATCCGTGAGAGAAAAATTTCCGGATGATGTCTTCGGCATATCCGTACAAGAGCAGTGCGACGAGTAGCAGTATCAACAGTACTACGACTCTCTTGTTGTTGGGTTTTTTCCGTTTAACGAACTTTCCCGCTTTCCAATTTTTTTGTTTCATTCTCGGTGAGTTTTATGTTATCGGGTAGTGCATCCCAAGAAATATGCCAACCGAGCGCCCGGAATGTTTCGTCCAACATGTCTATGGCTTCATCTACTTTCTCCCGTGCTTCGTCTATCAAGCCGCTTTCATAGGCTTTGGTTTTTATATGTTCCCTGGATTTTTTATGTAATTCGGTATGGTCGCCGGGTTTGAATTTGTTGAACAATCCGGATTTCAGGTCGTAATATTCCGGATGAACTTCGATGCTGAAAATTTCCGGTTCGGGAAATGAAGTAATGTGAAAGGTCTTGGTACGGTTATCGACAGTATATTTGATTTTGTTCATGTCAAAACCGGCGGATACTTTGGCATGAGCGATGATGATGAGTTTTTTTTGGCTTGATATCAGGTTGAAAAACAGCTTTTTTTCGTCGGAATGGGGAAGTATTTCCGAGAAATAGCTTTCCACGGTGACGAGTTTTGCCACGTGTTTGATTAATTTTTGCAGCACGACGGTATCCTGTACGTTGCGGTTTGATTTTTTCTTTTTTGCACCGAAAAAGAACCACCATACCGCAGCGAAGACCAAAGTACCAATGACAAGACCTGTTATAAAATCCATTCAAGGTGTTTTTTCCGGGTTCAAAGGTACGTTAAAATTTTTATATATTCATGAAATGAACAGAAAAAGGTATTTATAATAGCCTATAAATCAGCCGGATGAAAAATCAATATATGGATATTCCCGTAAGGATGGGCATATTTTACAGCCGCTGTGTGGTGTGAGCTTGTTTTTTTTGAATAAATTTGCCCTTTGTTTATCAACTCATTACCGGATACGATGAAAAAAATTCATAAGAAATTAGGGGAACTCGCTTCCACGGCTATATGCGGTAACGATATCACTTCGTCAGTACTGTATGTATCGGCTCTTTCCATTTATTATGCGGGGCAATATGCATGGATTACCTTGCTGATAGTGGTATTCGTATTGTATTTGTTCAGGAAAATATACGGAGAGGTAGTCGGGGCGTTGCCGTTGAACGGGGGTGCGTATAATGCCTTGCTCAACACTACCAG
>CAZQPD010000157.1:0-4027 GCA_964595235.1 uncultured Polaribacter sp. | reverse complement strand
CAGATACACAAGCGCGGCAGGGATTATGAGAATTCTATCAGCATCGATTACTTGTCCCGCCTCAACGAGCGTTATGAAGCATGGATAAGCACCTATGACAAAGGACCTTTGTTAATCATCCCGGTCGATAACCTCGACTTCGTCGAGAATGAAGAAGATTTAGGATATATCATAGATAAAGTCGATGCGAGAATACATGGGTTGTTTTGAATTTTGTCGATTATTGAGTAATACCCAACGTTTACACACCCGAAGGCGTTTCTTAATAATTGTTTATGAAAAATAAAAAAAAATTCATACTTTTGTACCATTATTAATCATAAAAATTATTTCTCATGAAAAAAATTATTTATTTATTCATTGCACTTGTAATGGGGGTTTCCACGCTTAAAGCACAACAGAACAAGGGGGTAGTAAAAATTAACCCGTTAAGTTTGGCGATTGGAGTTTTCAACGCAGCATATGAAATTCCATTAAGTGAAAAAAGTTCTTTTCAAGTTGGCGCCAACTACTTTAACTACAAAAATTTGGACATTTCAGGTTTTGGACTTTCTGCAGAATACAGATTTTATTTTTCCAATAATAATGAAGCCCCTGAAGGAATATTCGTAGCTCCGCAACTTCGAGTTTCTTCATTTTCATACACCGGCTACCAAGATACTGAAAAACTTATATCATTAGGTGGAGGTTTCAAAGGAGGATATCAATGGATTTGGGATTCAGGTGTCGGACTTGATTTGTTTGCAGGATATGGATATCAGGCTGCAAAATTTGAGAGTTATGATTACACCGGAGGTTTCCCGATATTCGGTATTGCCGTCGGATATGCATTCTAATTTGTTGCAATTAATATTTTTAGCAGCCCCTTTGGGCTGCTTTTTTTTTCTTGATTGTCAGAATATCACATACAAATTTCTAACAAGTCCATTTTCAATTTCATTTTGAACATACTACAATTAAGCACTTCGCCGTCTGATTACAAAACCCTGATAGGCAATAATAATGACATTTCTCATATTCCAACTACTAATATTTCCCTATCATTGTACCATTACTAATAAAAAAAATAATTCACTATGAAAAAGTTTGTTATCATCGCATTAAGTATGCTTTTTTCGTACACAGTACAGTCGCAGGACACCGGTTTTGAGATGGGAACGTCGGTTATCAACCTCGGTATCGGATTAGGGGGCACTTATTATTCCGGTTCCGGCTATTCGGGTGTTATCCCTCCGGTTTCCTTTTCATACGAAAAAGGGATTAAAGACGGGATATTCGATAAAGGTATCATTGGAGCCGGCGCCTATTTAGGTTACACCGCAGCAAAATGGGAATATTCAGATTCCTATGGTTCGTATTCTTGGACGTATTCCAATATTCTTATTGGAGCCCGGGGATCACTGCATTATCCGCTTATCGACGGTATGGACACTTATGTGGGTTTGATACTGGGATATGATATCGATTCGTCGAAAGAATATTCATCCACCGGTTATTATGAAAGCTATACCGCTAAAAAAAATTCGCATGGAGGAATCTTTCTTTCCGGTTATTTAGGCGGACGTTATTGGATGTCGGATGAGCTCGGTATCATGGCTGAATTAGGGTATGGTATTGCTTACCTTAACGTAGGTGCCGCTATTAAATTATAACCGTATTGACCGGTACCGGATAATTTCACCGGCAATACACCTTGCCGGATTTTGACAAAACTTCCCTGAACCTGAAAAATTTTTAAGCCAAAATGAATCATTTTGGCTTTTTTATTTGCCCGGATGGAAAAACGGGCTTATCTTTGTAACAAATATTACAAAAAGATGAAAACCACTATTCACGGAGAGCATTGTCCCGTATCGTTGGAGAGGGTGGACAGGAATGTCGTCAAGGTATATGGCGGTATTGTATTGAGTGTGTTGGTGTTATTTCTTTTTACATCCCACCGGTGGGTGGTGGTGCCTCTTGTGGTGGATTACGGTTTGAGGGTATTTGCCGGTATCCGTTACAGTCCCGTGTGTATTCTTATCCGGGCAGTGTTGAAGGTATCACATATTAAACCGCGGATGGTGGATTCCGAACGTAAGAGAATTGCTGCACGTTTCGGTTTGGCATTTAGTCTATTGACAGCTGTTTTTTACTTTGCCGGATATCCGTTGGTTTCCGTAGTGATAGCTTCTGTCTTTGCCGTGGCGGTAGGCTTGGATTTGTTGTTTGATTTCTGTCTGGCGTGCCTGATGCATTCGTGGTACCGGAAATTTGCCGCCAGGCGAAAGAAGTCTGTTAGTTGATTTTATCGAATCCGGTATAAGGGACCAGCACGCGGGGAATAGTGATACCGCCGGGACCTTGGTTGTTTTCCAAAATGGCGGCTACAATCCTGGGTAGAGCCAGGGCACTGCCGTTCAATGTATGTGCCAAGATGCTTTTTCCGTTGCTGTCTTTAAAACGCAATTTCAGCCGGTTGGCTTGAAAGGATTCGAAATTGGATACCGAGCTCACTTCGAGCCAGCGTTCTTGACCTGCCGACCATACTTCGAAATCATAGGTCAATGCCGAGGTAAAGCCCAGGTCGCCTCCACAGAGCCTGACGATTCTAAACGGGAGTTGTAGAGCTGTCAGCAGGGATTTGACGTGCTCTACCATTTCGTCCAGTGCTTGATAAGAACGTCCGGGATGCTCGATACGGACGATTTCCACTTTGTCGAACTGATGCAGGCGGTTTAGCCCGCGTACGTGGCTGCCGTATGATCCGGCTTCCCTGCGGAAGCACGGGGTGTAGCCCGTATTCATTACCGGGAAGTCCGTTTCTTTCAGCAAGGTATTCCGGTACATATTGGTTACCGGGACTTCTGCGGTGGGAATCAGGTACAAATTATCTTTTTCTATGTGGTACATTTGCCCTTCTTTGTCCGGCAATTGCCCGGTTCCGTATCCGGATTCTTCATTGACCAACAGGGGTGGTTGAACCTCTTCATATCCGGCGCGAATGTTTTCGTTGAGGAAAAAGTTGATAAGAGCCCTTTGCAAGGCGGCACCTTTACCCCGGTAGAGCGGGAATCCCGCACCGGTGAGTTTGACTCCTGTTTGGAAATCGATGATGCCGTATTTTTCCGCGAGTTCCCAATGGGGTAATGACCCGGCGGGTAATACGGGGATATCCCCGTGGCGGAACACCTCTTCGTTATCCGATTCGTCGTTTCCTCCCGGAACGCTTTCGTGGGGTATATTCGGTATTTCGTACAGCAGTTGTCTTACTTTCTCTTTTGCTTCTTCCCATTCTCCGGACAGTTTTTTTATCTGTTGTTTGAGGGTGGAGGTTTCTTCTTTGATTTCTGCGGCGCGTTCGCCTTTACCTTCTTTGTACAATTGCCCGATTTGTTTGGCGAGGCTATTGCTGCGGGCTTGCAATTGTTCCACCGTGGTTTGCAGTTCTTTTCGCCGGGCATCCGCCGCCAAGAGTTCCTCTATGGCCTCTTCCGGACGGGGGAATCCTCTTTTTTTCAATCCGCGAATGACTTTTTCTCTGTGTTGTGCAATGAAGTTGACTTGTAACATATACCGGGTTATTTCGGGCAAATTTAATACAATATTTTCACCCGTGTACTCATTTTTCCGGTATCAATCATCAGGGATATTCGATGAAAACAGGGTCTGCTGAAAAACTCTCAAACACATGAAGGATAATGAATTAGGGAAATATATTGATGGAGAAATGCAAGAAAAACCGGGGTTTTTCCCGGAAAACTTCATTTATTTCACTTAATAAAAACGTGTTTTTTCGTTCCGCAGATATCCGAATCTACGGCATAATTATTGTGATATTCAGAGAAAAACGAATGAATATGAAACTCCTTTCGTATTTTCCGGGTCTGGTACTGGTTTTCTTTTTGTCCGTTTCGTGTAATCCTGTCATGGTGAGCACTGACTATGATACCCATGTCGATTTCGGCAAGTACAAAACCTATGCTTTTTATAAGACCGGTATCGACAAGGCACCCATATCGGAATTGGACAAACGCAGAATCTTGTA
>CAZQPD010000156.1:0-3190 GCA_964595235.1 uncultured Polaribacter sp. | reverse complement strand
TGCCGACGTCTCGTATGCCGCCAAGAAGTTCGATTTGAATATCGACGGCGAACACCGTGATTTCGGCGATTATACCGATGGCGACGGTGTGACGACCCCTTCGGGTTTTACCACCGACAGTTATTCTGTCAAATTCGGTTTCAACCCGGACAAAAAACAACGTTTACAGGTGAATTGGCATCAGAAATTCGGCCGGGATATCAAGCACGCCGGACTGATGATGGATTCGCCCAAGGATGATAGTTATTTGTTGGGGTTGGATTATAAGATTGACAAACCTTCGGATAAGATCAAATACATCCAGCTCAAATCCTACTATTCCTATGTGGACCACCTGATGACCAATGGATACGAAATGGAAGAACCGCGCCCCAATTACCCCGGTATTGATGCGCGTACTCCTGTGATATCCGCTACCGCAGGCGGAAAATTGGAACTCGCCCTTTCGCCGGCTGAAAGTTGGCTGATATATACCGGAGTGGATATGGATTATATCGAGCGCGATGGTACCAAAACGGTGTATGTAAACAACAACCCCGCTACCGGTGTCCCGCTCGACCCCATCATCGTAAAGAACCTCAAAGTATGGCAGGATTCGTATATCAACGATATGGGGGTATTTGCCGAAGCGAACAAAAAACTGTCGGACAAATACTATTTGACCACCGGTATCCGTATCGATTATGTAACATCCGAAAGTAGGGACCCCGCCGCCGGTTTTACCGGAATATACGGCGATCCCGGCATCCAAAACGATTTGGTCTTGGGGGGGAACCTGGCGGTAAAATACAAAAACAACGGTATGCAGATGCAGTTGGCTTACGGACGTGGTACCCGGACCCCTTCCATGATAGAGCGCTATATTTACCGGTTTATCGTAGGTAATGATTCGCGGGAATACATAGGGAATCCCTATTTGGACCCGGAAATAAACCACCAGGTCGAGTATTCTATCCGCAAAAAGTGGGATGATTTACAAGCCGGAACCGGCGTGTTCTATTCTTATTTGAAAGATTACATCACCCCGGTATTGACCCCGTCCCTGATATCCAACGAAGGTGGATGCGGTGGCGGAGCACCCAAGGCGCCCAAGGTGTTTAGAAATGTTAACGCCTACCAATACGGATTTGATGTATTTGCTGCTTATAGACTGAACGACAATTGGTTATTCAAAGCCGATATGGCGTTTACCAAAGCCTACAACACGACTTTGGACGAGCCGCTGGCTCAAATAGCGCCTCCGGGCGGACATGTGGAAATAAAATACACGAAATCCTCCTATTGGTTTGATTTGCGTTCCGAAATTGTAGCCAAACAAACCGATTTCGCCCCGAGTTTTTTGGAAACAGAGACACCCGGGCATACCACTTTTGATTTTCGCCTGGGATGGAAACCGTTACAAGGCTTTTCCATCGGTGGAGCCGTACTCAATATCACCGATGAAGCATATTACAACCATTTGAACTTCGCTTTCGTAAATGCAGATGACCTGAACGGACGGCGTATTTATGAACCCGGACGAAGTTTCAGTGTCTTTGTCAAATACAAATTTTAACCTAAAAAAACAATCAGATATGAAAACAATTCGCATATTTCTCTCCATGCTTGCTATGGCAAGCCTGTTCGTATTCACCGCTTGTGACGATGATGACGACGAGGTAACCCCTGTCAATACCCACGACGACGCTTATGTGGATGTATTGACAAAAAAAATGGACATGATGGGTGCCGTAAAGTATTTACCTATTTTCTTTGCCGGCGGTGAAGGAATAGTAGGTGAAGGCAGCTCGGTAACCGGACCCGACGGAACCGTTTACGACATTCACGGTTTTTGGGCAGGTGCCGGAAAATTGACAGGCGCAGGTTCCCCGGCAGATGAAATGCCGGCACCGGGCACCTATACCTTTACATTGAAATTCGAGGACGGTTATGTCAAGACAATGACGGATGAACTGGCCGGTGAAGAGAGTACCATACCCATGATATCAGTGATATACCATCCGGAGAACGACCCGCAAACCATTGATGTGAGCTGGACAGAGTCGCCCGAAGCAGATTTTTATTGCGTCAAAATCACTGAATTGGATATGGCGAATACCAAACCACTGTACAAAGTACCCATGATCAGTAATACACAGACGTCACACACCATTACCCTGGACGGAAGCAACGGATGGATGCGCCCCGTAAGTGATTTCCAAAACGGTACGGAGTACTACATCGTCATTTCCGGAAAGAAAGTGGAAGAAGGCACCGAGATAACCGGAATGAGCCAGAATTTCGAAATCAACGCATGTAGCAAGACCAAATTCACTTACGAAGAATAAAGACATATGTTTTGCTTTATTGGTTAGTAAACGCTTTCGCCGTTGTATGGTTTAATATTACTATTGGAACGGCGATAGTGGTTAGCGTAAAAGAGATGCGATTTCGCATCTCTTTTTCTTTTCCTTGCCGGAAAACCGGGAGCGGACAATATAAAAGTTATAAATTTGCCGGTATGAATGACGTTTTCGATAAGTATAAAGTTCCGGGCATCCGGGAATTGTGGCTGCCTTACGGCAAATATCGATCCGTCTTGGCAGCGATGGAAAACGGATTGCCGGAAGTCCATACGTTGGGTAAATCCGCCGAAGGGCGCCCGGTGCATTTGATCAAATGGGGACGGGGAAAGGCGAAAATTCTGCTTTGGAGTCAAATGCACGGTGACGAAACCACGGGTACCAAATCCCTGCTCGACGTCATGAATTATTTCCGGCAGGAAAAAGAAGGGCATGCCGCCGGGATATTAAATAAATGTACCTTGTACATAATACCCATGCTGAATCCCGACGGTGCTGAACGTTTTACCCGTGAAAACGCCTCCGGTGCCGATATCAACCGCGATGCAAAAACACTGAAACAGCCCGAATCACGTATCTTATACGATGCTGTACACAGGATACAGCCGGATTATGCATTTAACCTCCATGACCAAGTGCCGTATTATCTGGTGGGGGATTCGGAGGTTCCCGCTTTGTTCGCCTTCTTGGCGCCTGCGGCAAATAGCGAAAAAACACTTACCCCGTCACGACGCAAAGCCATGAGCCTGATAGCCGGTATTTATCGTAAAATGCACAAAGATACCGCCAAACGTATCGCCCGGTACGATGATTCATATTGTCCGGATTGTTTCGGTGATTATATTCAG
>CAZQPD010000155.1:0-12763 GCA_964595235.1 uncultured Polaribacter sp. | reverse complement strand
AAGCTTTCGCTATATCTTTGCTTCCGAAGAATACGAAGGAGGTAATTCTTATGCATGCGATTATGCAGATACATTTGCTTTTATTATTTCGGGTCCCGGAATAGAGAATACCAATACTTATCAAATAGATGCAAATGACCCGGCTTCAACTGTGAGCTTGGATTTGGGAGGGAAAAATATTGCTTTGATACCCGGGACAAATATTCCTGTCAGTGTGACAAATGTATTTGAATACTTTGACGGTACCACTTGTTTTGACGGTCAGACAGGCTCTTATGAAGAATATTATGTCAGTAATTGGGCGGGGAACTTTCAAGGGGCTACGGAATATAACGGGATGACCGTCCCTTTTACTGCCGAAGCAGATATTATCCCTTATGAATGGTACACCATACAATTACTCATAGGAGATGCCATGGATTCTATTTTGGATTCAGCCGTATTTTTGGAAGCGGGAAGTTTTGATATCACGCAAGTTGTCGAATTGCCGGAAGATATGATACAAGCTAATAATAATGCAGTTTGCAACAATACTGATTTGCTATTGGAAGTCGGGGAATTTGAGAATACCACCTATCAATGGTATTATAACGGGACGCCTATTGAAGGAGCTACGGGTAATACCTATTTGGTCCAGACAGTTGAAGCCGGTGGTCTCGGAGACGGGGAATATTTGGTTGAAGTTATTTTCGGAGCTGATTGTTTTCTGATGGATAATATCCTTATCGAATTTATTGATCAACCTGAATTACCAGATGAAATTCCCGATTTTATATTATGCGACAATGACGGTGACGGTGTGGAACAATTTGATTTTACTTTTTTTGAAGAATTTATTTTTGGAATTGAAGAAGGTACGGACGTAGCGTATTATCACACATACGAAGATGCGGAACAAAATATTAATCCGCTACCTAACCCATACCAAAATACTGAACCAGAAGAAACAATATACATTAAATTGAACGTAGAAGGTTATGACGACTGTTTTGTTATCGGTAGTTTCAATCTTTCCCTGCAGAATGTTACAGCTACAGGAATCACAGCGCCCGGTTGTAGCACGGAGCCCGGCGGAAGTGAAATGACAGTGGATTTGGAAGAGTTTACGCCGGATATTACAGGAGACCAACAGGATGTCACGGTGACATACCACATCAGTGAGCAAGATGCTGAAGCGGGTGTAAATCCTATTACGGAATATAATGGTCCCGGAACCATTTTGTATTCCCGTGTGGAGAATGAACTCGGTTGTTATGACGTGGCACCTGTCGAGTTGGTGTTGAATGAAGCTCCGTACATTGTCGAGCTTCCCGATGTATTGGTATGCAACGAAGGTTATAGCCAGGGGTTGTACGATTTGGGTCAATTGGCGGAAGATGCCGCGGGGGAACAGCCAGACGTCGATGTTACATTCCACATGAGTTTGGACGAAGCCATGAACGGCGAAGGGGCATTGGAGAATTCCGAAGTGTTGTTGGATTCTCCCGCTACCTTGTTTATCAGGGCGGAAAAGGAAAACGGTTGTACCTCTTTCGGGAGTGTCGGTTTGAAGATAGAGAATTGTCCGCCGGTGGTTCCGAATGCATTTACACCCAATGGTGACGGGCTTAATGATGAATTTACCATTCACCGCTTAAAGACCATATACCAGGATTACAAGTTACGCATATACAACCGCTGGGGAACTTTGGTCTATGAAGGCGGGGATGCAGATCCGTTCTGGGACGGTAAGGTGGACGGAACCTTGCTGGGTGGTGATGATCCGAGCGGGACAGTGTATTTTTATGTACTCGAACTGAACGACGGCGAGCACGAACCCATCCAAGGCACTATTTATGTGAAGCCATAATCATTGATATATTTCTGTACATATATAAAAAGACGTACTTTTGTGTACGTCTTTTTTTATTATGAAAATTAGAATTATTAGTATCGGCAAGACTGCCGATCCGGCATTGGTAGAACTAATAGAAAAATATATGTCCCGTATCGGGAGGTATGCCTCCGTATCCTTTGAGGTGGTCCCCGGTGTCAAGACCCACAGGAACCTGCCCGTTGAAAAGCAGAAAGCAGAGGAAGGTGAACGCATTCTCCGGAAGCTACAGCCCGGTGAATATATTGTACTATTGGACGAAAAAGGGAAAAATTATACCTCCAAGAAGTTTGCAAGTTGGTTACAAAACAGATTCAATACAGGAGGTAAGTCCTTGTGTTTTATTATAGGAGGCCCCTATGGGTTTTCACCTTCGCTATATGACAGGGCAAATGCTATGGTCAGGCTGTCGGATATGACTTTTTCCCACCAGATGATACGGTTGTTTTTCGTAGAACAGCTATATAGAGCTTTTACCATCATACGTGGAGAACCCTATCATCATGAATGATAATTAGTGTACTTTTGCAGCATGTCCGGACGGGAATTTCATATGATTGCCACTACCTTTTACGGATTGGAAGAGGTTTTGGCCGGGGAGCTAAAAGCACTGGGGGCGAAAGATGTAAAGCAAGCCAACAGGGCGGTTTCGTTTGTTGGAGACAAAGGCTTTATGTACAAAGCCAATTTGGCGTTGGCAACAGCCCTCCGCATACTCATGCCTGTCGGTACTTTTCGAATTAACAATGAGAGGGATTTGTATGCAGGGGTAAGGAATATTGATTGGGATAATTATCTGTATTACAAAGACACTTTTTCGGTCCAATCGGTCGTGTATTCCCGGCATGTAAGTTCGCATTCCCACTATATTGCATTAAAGACAAAAGATGCCATAGTGGACTTTTTTAAGGATCGGTACGGTACGCGTCCCGGTGTAGATACGAAAAATCCCACAATGCGTGTTCATGTGCATATCAGCGGCAGGCAATGTACCGTATCATTGGATAGCTCCGGCGAACCGCTTTTCAAGCGGGGATACCGTAAAGCCTCTCATCCGGCTACGCTTAATGAGGTGTTGGCGGCGGGTATTTTGCGGTTGGCGGGGTACAAGGGATACCGGCGTTTTGTCGATCCGATGTGCGGGAGTGGTACTTTGCCCATCGAGGCGGCTTTTCTCGCCACCCGGATTCCTCCGGGGATTCACAGGAGTTTTGCTTTCGCAAAATGGGAGGATTTTGACGAGGATTTGTTCCGCTTGGTTAGGGATTCTTTGATGAACCGCATCGTAGAACCAAAGGCTGCCATTGAAGCTTATGACATTTCCCCCCGGTGGATACGGGCTGCCCGGACCAATGTGGAGGCAGCGGGCTTATCTGATTTTATCACGACAGAAGAAAAAGATTTCTTTGCTATGGAAAATCCTGAGAAATTGGATCAATTGTTGCTGGTTTCCAATCCGCCATACGGTGAGCGCATAGGTTCGGATATAGAAAATTTTTACAAAAGAATTGGTGACACGCTGAAAGAACGGTTTGCAGGAACTTCGAGCTGGTGGCTTACCCCCGGACTATCGGGTGTCAAAAACATAGGGCTTCGCCCCGGGACGAAAATAAAGTTGTACAACGGTTCTATCGAATGCCGTTTGTTGAACTATGAAATATATAAAGGAAGTAAGAAAAAACATAAGAATAATGCATACTAACAAACCCCATTGGCTCAAAGTGAAATTGCCTACCGGCGAAAAATATACCAAGTTGCGGACAGTGGTTCGCGAGCAAGGTTTGCATACTATTTGCACCAGTGGTAACTGCCCGAATATGGGGGAATGCTGGACGGCAGGGACGGCAACCTTTATGATTCTGGGAAATATTTGCACCCGCTCATGTAAATTCTGCGGGGTAAAAACCGGAAAGCCGCTTCCGGTAGATCCTTCGGAACCCTTGAAAGTGGCGCGCTCCATCCGTTTGATGAATATAAAACACGCAGTAATTACTTCGGTGGACAGGGATGACCTGCCCGATCACGGCTCTGTCATTTGGGCGGAAACCGTTCGTGAAATTAGAAAACTGAATCCTCAGACAACATTGGAAACGCTGATACCTGATTTTCGATTTGATAAGACCGCTCTCGATAGGATAATAGAAGTCTCACCCGAAGTGGTATCGCACAATTTGGAAACTGTGCGCCGGCTGACCAGGGAAGTGCGGGTTCAGGCTAAATATGACAGGAGCTTGAAGGTGTTGAAATACCTGAAGGATTCGGGATTGCCGCGGGTAAAATCGGGCATCATGTTAGGATTGGGTGAAAACGATGATGAAGTGCTCGAAACAATCACTGACATCCGGCAGGCGGGAGTGGACATACTTACCATCGGGCAATATTTACAACCCGGAAAAGAACACTTGCCGGTAGCAGAATACATAACACCCCGTAAATTCGACTATTGGAAAGATGCCGCCTTAAAAATGGGCTTTGCCCATGTGGAAAGCGGTGCGCTGGTGCGATCGTCGTACAGGGCGCATACGCATTTATGAGTGTTGTTTCTCAACCAATCTGAAACCTTCCCCGTGTACATTGACAATCTCCAAAGAGGGGTCTTTCTTCAGGTATTTGCGAAGTTTGGCTATATAAACATCCATACTCCGTGAAGTGAAATATGTGTCGTCCCTCCATATTTTCAACAGCGCGAGTTGGCGTGGCATCAGGTCGTTCTTGTGTTCCAGTAAGAGCTTTAACAGTTTGTTTTCCTTGGGCGATAGCTTTTGTGACTCTTTGCCGTTGAATGTTAATTCCCTTAATTTCGTGTTCAAAGTAAAATTGCCGAAACGAAACTCGGTTTTCTCCTCTCTGATGTTCTTGGTATAACGTTGAAATATGGCATTTATCTTGTAGAGCAATACCTCCGAATCGAACGGTTTGGTTAGATAGTCGTCAGCACCTACTTGGTACCCTTTCAGAACATCCTCTTTTAGCGTCTTGGCGCTCAGGAAAATGATGGGCGTCTCTTTGTCTTTTTTTCTGATGTCCGCCGCCAGGGAAAATCCGTCTTTTCTCGGCATCATGACATCGAGGATAATCAGGTCATAGTCGTTGTTTTTATAATAAACAAAACCTTCCACACCATCTTTGGCTAAGGTGACATCATAGTCATGCAACGCCAAATAGTCGGTGAGTATCCTGCCGAAATTAGGATCGTCTTCTGCGAGTAGTATTTTCTTTTTATTCATTTTTATTAGATTTTTGCTTGTTTTTATGTAGTCGAAATTTTAATAATTCATATATTTAACAATTCAGCAAACATTTTCCCTACTTTTCCGCAAGAGGAAACTTTATGATAAAAGTAGTTCCTTTGTTTATCTCACTTTTTACGGATATTTCACCGTTTTGTAATTCTACGATACTCTTGACATATGCCAATCCGAGTCCGTGACCTTTTGTGTTGTGAATATTTCCGGTCTCTTCACGGTAGAACTTGTCGAATATGTACTTTTGGGCTTTCTTGGAAATCCCTATTCCATTGTCTTTGATATGAATGTATAGAGCGTGGTCGCTATTGTAGGTGGAAACGATAACGACAGGATTCTTACGCGAGTATTTTATGGCATTGTCCAATATGTTCAGGAGTAAATTTACGGTATGGAAAGCGTTTGCCCTGACTTTTTTCTTTGTGGCTTTCAGTGATGTTTTGATAATGCCGTTTTTCTCACGGGCTTTCAATTGTATGTGTGAAATGGCTTCTTCTATCATTTCGTGTATATCCAATTCCTCTGTGGAAATGCTGTCTTGTTTCTCCAATTTCGCTACGCGCAATACATTTTCCACTTGGTGGTTCATCCGCTTGTTCTCCTCACGGATCATTTCCACATATTGCGTTATCCTGTCGCTATTTTCCAATACTTTCGGATTCAATATGGAATCCAACGCAAGGTTAATCGTAGCAATTGGCGTTTTGAATTCGTGGGTCATATTGTTGATAAAGTCGGTCTTTATCGAATCTATTTTCCGTTGTTTGTTTAGCTGGTGAAGCGTGACCCCGAATACCCCCGTTATAAAGAGTATAAATATAATGGATAATATCAAATTCTTAATAATGCTGGATAGTAAAAAAGTCTTTTTCTTGGGAAAATATATCAAAAGCGAATAGGGTGACTTTGCCGCTGATGTCTGAAATAACGCCGTTTTAAACATAACCGGATAATCCGGGTCGAAATTTTCCGTGGCGATAGAGGTGGGGGAATCTCCCTTATAGACGGCAAATTCAAAATCAATATAGATGTCCCTGCTCTGCAATTCTTTGATTATTTTATATTTAAGCTCATATATCCCTAAATGTAATTCGATTCTCGAATGCTTTACTTGTTCTAATAACAAATCCTTTAAGTTGTCCCTTTCCAGCGCAGTGAGTTCTTTGAAACTCCATTCGTGCTCAATGATCTTATACTGTAACTTCCGCTGTTTCTCATTGATGATTTGCGTGCTCACAAGAACATCTTTCTTGGCGTAATTCCTGCTTAATTCCGGCATGGAATCTTTGAGCAACAAGTCTTTGGGAACCTTGTATTTTTGTTCGAGGATTTTTCTTTTGTAGGTAAATTTTTCGTTGGTAGTGGTATCAATCTGCTCGAATTCTATACTGGAAACAGCTGCTTCCTTTGCGTGTTTCTCATTCTTCGTCAATTCGATAAACCTCGCATACAATTCACGGAGTTCCTTGTTCTGTATCTGTTCCGATACCGCTTTCAATGCCCCGTTTACTTCATACCGGAATATATCTTCCTTCGTTCTGAGTAATTTGTTCAGCCAACTGACCTGTACCAGTACCAATCCTATGAGTACCAGCGCCATACCAATGCCTAATATGATAAATACATATTTTCGCATCGGACAAATATACGTTAAATTTATATAATATTAAAAAATCAATTTGCAAATAACCGGTGTCAATTAAATTATTGAAAAAAAATTAACAATATCAATTGATTTCTTTGTACAGTAAATGGTTCTTTTTGTATAGTGATAAAACTTTGTGAATTTTATCCGTTAGTTCCTTGGTTTCCAGTAGGATGCCAAAATATAAGGCGGTATTCCGTTTACTCGTCTCCTCTGTCCTGATACGGTTTACCTGTTTGTCGAGCAGTTCACTTAATTTGAGTGAAAGTTGCTCTTGTCTATTCAGCATATCGTCTATACGGGTGAAATCTCCCGAATCGAAGTCCTCTTCTATTTGTTTGAGCAAGGTTTTTAATTCCTCATTGATAAAATTCAAATCCTCTATCTGTGATTTTTTCAAATGCTTGTGGTTGTTGTCCACATGCTTGTAACTACTCTTGGATATATGCTTGATGGATTGGGCGATGTCTTGCAGATAACCCAATATCAGAATGTAGAAACGGCTGGCTTTGATAGACTGCTCATCCAACGATTGTATGAAGTCGAATACGTCGTTTTGCAACTCCACAATCTCCTCATTCAACTTGTTGACCTGCTTGTCCGTCTTGTTCAGTTTGTTCAATTCGTGGGTAGCCAAATCCTTTACCACATTGTTGTATAACTTATAGACACGTTTCGCCACCGATGATATATGCGCGGCACTCTCGTTTATCACTTCATTCACCGTCAGCAATTCGGCACTCCTCTGCATGATCTTGTCTTTCTCTATTTGACTTTTTTTCTTGTGGGCTGCCGAACTCTTAATCAAGGCAAATACTAACAATGCCAACAGAACGGATATGGTAACGAAACCGCCTAAAAAAATCAGGTATGCAAAAATAGCCGATACGGTAAATGCCGATATAGCCGTCAGAAACCACCCGCCGATTACATTGAACACGCCGGCTACCCTATATACAGCACTTTCCCTGCCCCAAGCCCTGTCGGCTAATGAGGTGCCCATGGCGACCATGAAGGTTACATAAGTCGTTGACAACGGCAGTTTGTACGAAGTGGCTATGGAAATGAGTATCCCCGCTATAAACAAGTTTACCGAAGCACGGACCACATCGAAAGCGGGCAACTCGTGTATCTTGTGCTGGGATATTTTTACCTTGGGACGCTGGAACCTGCTGTCTATTTTCTCCAATACACGTGCAGGTATTACCTTGCTTATCAGGTTGTTCAGCTGTATGGATGCCCGGACGATACCACGTGAGAGTAAGTTCGACTGGAAGCGCTCCTTGCTCTCGTCCTGTCGCGAAATGTCTATCGAAGTACGGATGACGCTCTTGGCTTTGTTCGATAGCCACAAGGTCAACACCATAATGCCTCCCGCCGCCAGGAGGTAAAGCGTATTGGCAGGTACCTTGCCCGCCAAAAATTCCATACTCAATTCGCCGGCAGGAACTCCGGAAGCAGTCCAATGGTTGTACGAATTCAATGCAGCCATCGGTACGCCGATGAAGTTGACCAAATCATTGCCGGCAAATGCCAATGCCAACGAAAATGTTCCCGCACCGATGATGAACACGAATATGTCCTTTTTCAGCACACGGGTGATAAACCAGGATGCCAAACTCCAAAACACGAACCCGCCAACGATTATCAACGATAGATTATGCTTGATATACGGCTTGAAATCCTTGTAAAATGGCGTCCCTTTCAGCCCCTTGATAATGATGAAATATGTAATGGCTGTCAATGCCACACCACCGAACAGGATTCTGATATAGCTCTTGTTGTTCTCCAAATAAAAGGAAAAAAGCAAGCGGGAGATGAACTGGACGATGGCACCTACGGTAAATGCCACTACTACCGATAACAGAATCCCGAATATGATAACCATGGCTTTGGCAGTGTTGATATATTTGCCGAGATCGGCTAAATGCTCACCATCGGTATGGGATATTTTTATCAGTGAAATGGCAACCGCCGCACCCAACAGCTCGAACACGATGGATACCGTCGTGGAGGTGGGGAGACCGACACTGTTGAACACGTCCAGGAGCAATACATCGGTAATCATGACCGCAATGAATATGTACATGATTTCATTGAAATAAAAATACTGCGGATTGAAAATACCCTTCCTCGCCACTTCCATCATGCCACTCGATGTAAGGGTGCCCAATAGTACTCCTGCACTGGCTATTATCAATATGTTTTTGAAACTCAATACCTTCGAGCCTATGGCAGAATTGAGAAAATTGACAGCGTCATTGCTTACCCCCACTACCAAATCCAATATCGCCAAGGCTATTAATGCCACCACAATGAGTACGTAATATTGTTCCATAATCTTGAAAACACTTTGTATTTGTCCGGATACAAAAATAATAGCTACATCCGATAATTCGACAGATATAATTAAACTTTATTCCGCAATCGGCGACAAATTGTTAACAAATATTGTTTATAACCTTGTTTTCGCTCTTTTGCATGCGGGCATTACCGGTCGATGACCCCGCTTCCGATCAATTCTTCCCCTATGTACCAAACGGCGAATTGCCCCGGTGTGATGGCGGATTGCGGTTCGTCGAACCGCAGGTAGTACTTACTTTCGAACCGGTACAGTACGGCTTGTTGTAAGGGTTGACGGTACCGGATACGTGCGCTCACCTCGATACTTTCGCCGGGGGCAATCTCCAAATCCCTCCGTACCCAATGTGTCTCGTCCGACGCCATTGCCAGAACGTTCCGGTACAGACCGGGATGCCGTTTGCCCTCACCGGCATAGATGATGTTTTGGTCCGTATCGATACCGATGATGTACAACGGTTCCCTGGTACCACCTATACCCAAGCCTTTTCGCTGTCCTACGGTGTAGTATTGTGCACCTTGGTGTATGCCTGCCACAGTACCGTATTCTTTTTTCAGGGGATAGCTACGTGACAGATATTCCAACTCCGCCTCCGGATTGTCGAAATCTCTTTCATTCTTTTCGAACACCGGGTGTTCAGCCGGTATGACCACTACTTCTCCTTGTCGGGGTGCCAGATAGGCTTGCAGAAAATCCGGCAGGCGCACCTTGCCTACGAAACATATTCCCTGGGAATCTTTCTTGCCGGCAGTGACAAAGCCTTGTTCCCGGGCAATGCGGCGCACTCCGGGTTTAGTCAATTCCCCTATGGGGAAAAGACTTTTGGATAATTGTTCCTGGGTCAATTGGCATAGAAAATAGGATTGGTCTTTGTTCCTGTCAACACCGGAAAGCAGGTGGTAAATGTCCTTGCCCGCTATCGGGCTGACACTTCTCCTGCTGTAATGTCCGGTGGCTACATAGTCGGCGCCCAATTCCATAGCCACATCCATGAAGGCATCGAATTTTATTTCCCGGTTGCAGAGAACATCGGGGTTCGGTGTCCTGCCCCGGCGGTATTCACTTATCATGTAGTCCACGACCTTTTCTTTGTATATTTCACTCAAATCGACGGCTTCGAAGTGTATGCCCAACTTGTCTGCTACTTTCTCCGCATCGGCAATGTCCTCTTTCCACGGGCATTCACCCGACAGGGTCAATTGTCCGTCATGCCAGTTTTTCATAAACATACCGACGACCTCATAACCTTCCCGTTTGAGTATATATGCCGCCACACTGCTGTCCACACCACCCGACAGACCGACTACGACCAGTTTTTTTTCTTTCATTTCAATGGTTGATAAGGTATGACAAAGGTACGAAAAAAGCCGTGTGAAAAAGTTTCACACGGCTTTATAAAAAGTTATGGGGAGGTATTACATCATTCCTCCCATTCCGCCACCCATGGGGGGTGCCGGCGGATTGTCTTCTTTGATATCGACCAGAGCGCTTTCGGTGGTGAGTATCATTCCGGCTACCGAAGCGGCATTTTCCAGGGCGATTCTAGCTACTTTGGCGGGGTCAATGATGCCTGCCTTGAACATATTTACGTACTCGTCGGTTTTGGCATTATACCCGAAATCGCCTTTTCCGTCATCTACTTTGGCGGCTACGACCGAGCCTTCTTTCCCTGCATTGAAAACGATTTGGCGTAACGGTTCTTCGATGGCGCGTCTCATGATGGCGACACCGGTTTTTTCGTCTTCGTTTTCGGTTTTGATATTGTCCAGGGATTTTTTAGCCCTGATGAAGGCGGTACCTCCGCCGGGGATGATACCTTCTTCGATAGCGGCACGAGTCGCGTGCAGTGCGTCGTCCACCCGGTCTTTTTTCTCTTTCATTTCCACTTCGCTGGCAGCACCTACATAGAGAACGGCGACACCTCCGGCGAGTTTGGCTAACCGCTCTTGCAGTTTTTCTTTGTCATAATCGGAAGTGGTTACCTCGATTTGTGCTTTTATCTGTTGTACGCGGTGGTCGATGTCTTCTTTTTTGCCTGCACCGTTTACGATGGTGGTGTTGTCCTTGTTGATGGTTACCCTTTCGGCTTTACCGAGCATATCGATGGTGGTGTTTTCGAGTGTTCTACCGGTTTCTTCCGATATGACGGTACCGCCGGTGAGGATGGCTATGTCTTCGAGCATAGCTTTCCTCCTGTCACCGAATCCGGGAGCTTTTACGGCTGCTACACGTAGCGCTCCGCGCAGTTTGTTCATCACCAGGGTAGCGAGTGCTTCTCCTTCTACATCCTCGGCGATGATGAGTAGGGGTTTGCCGCTTTGAGCTACCGGTTCGAGAATGGGCAGTAAGTCTTTCAACCCGGATATTTTCTTGTCATAGAGTAAGATAAGCGGGTTTTCCAGGTCCACGAGCATTTTCTCGGGTTCGTTCACGAAGTAGGGGGAGAGGTAGCCCCTGTCGAATTGCATACCTTCGACTACTTCCACATAGGTTTCCCTTCCTTTGGCTTCTTCGACGGTAATGACGCCTTCTTTGCCGACTTTGCCGAAGGCTTCGGCGATGAGTTCGCCGATGCTGTCGTCGTTATTAGCCGATATGGCGGCTACTTGTTTTATCTTTTCGGATTTGTCACCGACCTCTTTCGATTGTTTGCGCAGATCTTCGATGATGGCATCCACGGCTTTGTCTATACCGCGTTTTAAATCCATGGGATTGGCTCCGGCGGCTACGTTTTTCAGACCTTCCTTTACGATAGCTTGTGCCAGTATGGTGGCGGTAGTCGTTCCGTCTCCGGCGAGGTCATTGGTTTTCGAAGCCACTTCTTTGACCATTTGGGCTCCCATGTTTTCCAGCGGATCTTCCAATTCTATTTCTTTCGCTACGGTTACTCCGTCTTTGGTGATGACGGGTCCGCCGAATGATTTCCCTATTACTACGTTACGACCTTTCGGTCCCAGGGTTACGCGAACTGCGTTTGCCAGAGCGTCCACACCTCTTTTGAGACCGTCTCTGGCTTCCAAATCGAATTTAATGTCTTTTGCCATGATTGTTATGGTTTTTTATTGTTAAACTGATATGCTGATATGTAATTTGTTATTTATCAAATCTCGTTATGTTCATTTGTTCAGGTAATGCGGTGTCATACTCGATATGCCGGTATAATATTTCGGACAATGCGGGAGCAAATATTATACCACGCGTGCCCAAACCGTTCAAGACTGACAAATTTGACATATCCGGATGTTTTCCCAATAGGGGACGCCGGTCTATTACCGTCGGTCTGATGCCTGATTTCCTCCCTGTAATGCGGTAGGGTACTTGTAGAAAACGTTCGAGTTTTTCAGTCAGTTCCGTTTTTCCGGCCCGGGTGGGGATGGGGCTTTTGTCTTCCCAATTATAAGTAGAGCCCACGATGTATTTGTCTCCACCCATATGTATCATAAACACGGATGATTTGATACTTACAGGTGGAATATCTGCTATTTTGACGACCATCATTTCTCCTTTGGTTCCCATTAGGGGCAGGTGCTTGAAGTAGGGGTTGTTTTTGAGTCTTGCGCCTTCGGCAAATACCAACTTACGCGTTTCTATACCGCGGTATTTGATGCTTTTTTTTGAAATTTGAAGTGCCTGGTAGT
>CAZQPD010000154.1:0-4480 GCA_964595235.1 uncultured Polaribacter sp. | reverse complement strand
AAATCACAAGGGCAGCGCGTTAAGAAAATACCCGGTGGGCATTTGTAGCCGGTGAGCCAACCTGCCATGCCGGCGAAAAACTTCACCGAACATAAAAGATTTCTCCCTCCGGTCGAAATGACACGCCCCAACTATCAACTCATAACTCAAAACTATCAACTAAAAAAGTTTTTCAGCAGACCCTGGCTATCCCGTTATTTCCGTATAACCCGCCCGGGATTTCCTACCACGGTAACCCCGTCCGGAACATCGCGGATGATAACGGCTCCTGCACCGATGGTAGCCCATTTTCCTATGGATATACCGGGAATTATCACCGCTCCGGAGCCTATGTGAGCACCTTCTCCTACGCTTACGCCGCCGCTTAATGTGGCATTGGGTGATATATGGGAAAAATCACCGATGACACATTCGTGGTCGATACTTGCCGCCGTGTTGATTATACAATGTTTTCCGATTTTGGTGTCCACATTGATAACCGCTCCGGGCATGACGACCGTTCCTTCGCCGATTTGCACCGTTTTGTCGATTATAGCAGAGGGATGAATGGCTTGTGCAAATGTTACTCCGCCTAATTGTTTAACTATTTTTTTCCGGCTCCGGTTATTCCCGACCGATATGATAAAATTTTCATTTTCGCTACCGTCGTAAGGTTCTACCCGGTAACCTGATATTTCAAAAGGAGCACGGTCGTCATATATCTTGGAGATTTTCCTTCCCAAGGTTTCCAGAATACTGATAATCACTTTACCATGTCCGCTTGCACCGTATAGTTTCATAGTTAATTAATTGTTTTTATATGAATTTTAGACATTATGGAAAATGTCCTGATTTTTCTTGTATTTTATTATTGTTATTTTTGTGTAATTCATATTTTTTTCAAGAGTTTGAGCGTTTATCCGGCAAACCCTATATATTTCCTTTAAACCGCCCTACTGTTGCCGCACCGTCGGCGGCAATTCCTTCGGATTTGAATACCTTTTTGACCGTCAATAACAAAATCTTTACGTCCAACCAAAAACTGATGTGATCCACATACCACACATCGTATTCGAATTTTTGTTGCCAGCTGACCGCATTACGTCCGTTTACCTGTGCCCAACCGGTGATACCGGGGCGCACTTCGTGCCGGCGGCGTTGGGTTTCATTATACAAAGGCAAATATTCGGGCAGCAACGGACGCGGGCCTACCAAACTCATATCGCCTTTGAGCACATTCCATAATTGCGGTATTTCATCGATGGATGTCTTGCGGATAATCCGCCCTATTGTAGTCAGGCGTTTGTCATCAGGCAATAGATTTCCTCCGGCATCCCGCTTGTCATTCATGGTTTTGAATTTGACAATGGTAAAGATTTTTTCGTCTTTTCCCGGGCGGCGTTGCAGAAAAAACGGATTTCCCCTATTGGCTACCGCCAATAAAATCCCAGCCGGTATCAATACGGGCAAAGCACCGATACTGCCTATCACAGCCAAGGTAAAATCCAAAATCCGTTTGATATATTTCCGGTACATATTCCTGACTATATTCTCTCCCATTAGCATTTACAAAAATAGAGAAAATCCGTAACACGGGTTTTTTTCATTTTTCAACCCTTTGGATTGATACCATCATATTTTGGCCCTACCTCAAAAAAATCCTTGCATCTTCGATGCATACCTTACAAAAAAACCCCTTCTCCTTATAAAAACAAGTTTTTAACGGAGAAGGGTTTTTTTTGTAAGGTACAGCCCGCTGTACGGATTTTTTTGTGGCGGAGGGAGCGGGATTCGAACCCGCGGTGCCCCGAAGGACACACCGGTTTTCGAGACCGGCCCGTTCAACCACTCCGGCATCCCTCCTTCCGGAGGGACAAAAATACGCTTTTTTACCGAACCTTCACCACTACAAACCCCTTCGGGGTTTTGCGGTAATATTTCCCATCCCAATAGTAATACCTTTTACCCTTTACCACTACTATCCTATGATGTTTCGGCGGTTTTTGCACATATACCACACGGGTTTTCACAGGTCTGGGATGGGTGTGTACCACACAAGATGACATAAACAATAAACTCATCAATAATAAGCCGGAAATAACATAAATACGTCTCATGATACAATTGTTTATTCATAAGACCGGCAAATGCAAAAAAAGTTTAATCCCTATCCGGGAAATTCCGGCACCAGGTAATGCCACTACTGCATACCCAGCATTTCACGCCCTTCGGGCGTTATCATATCCGTATTCCAGGGCGGATCGAAAGTCAATTGTACATTTACCTCAAAATCAGGATATTTCGCCTTAATGCTCTCCTTGACGTTCTGCACGATAGCATCGGACAACGGACAAGCAGGTGTGGACATGGTCATCAGAATATGAACCCCCTTGTCGCCATCGTAATCCAACTCATAAATCAATCCCAGATTCACAATATCAATCTCTATCTCGGGGTCCATAACATAAGAAAGTATGTTTTCTATGATATCCAGTTCAATGGCATTGATTTCTTCTTGTGTCTTTTTCATGATTTACAATTCTTTTAATTTTACTTTGTGCCGTATCATCACCACAATATTATACAAATGTAATACCGAAGTCAAAACCAGCAATACCGCTCCCACGACCATCAAAAACCTGTTTCCCGTCAATACCCCTGCGGGAAATACCAACAATCCCGACAAAAATACCACATACTGGAAACGAACAACCCCCTCGTGATACAACTCCCTCGGCATCGGTGTTTTATACTTTCCAACATATTTTTTGTAGCGTTCCAACCAAATGATAAAAGGCAATGTCTTGTACGTCTGCCCCAATATCAACATACTAATAAATCCGAATAGCGTCACAAAACCATACACCACCACCCATTTCGATATATCTCCCTGTCCGCTCCATACCGCCACCCGTACGGATAACAAACTCCCCAACAGCAATGCGACCATGGAATTTCTCGTATATTGCAATCCCTTATCCAATTCCTTGCGCAAACGGTGCTTGTACGCCTGGTACATTTGAAGCCAAAACAATACAATACCGGACAAAATACCGGCTATACCCAACCACATCCCGTACCGGGAATGAAACCACAACCAGTCCGAACTGATAACCAATAACCCCCCATTGACAGCAAAATAGGCATAATGCAACTTACTTTCATCTTTCGAATGCGAAACCATAAACATAGGTATCAGTATGGACGCAGCACCCATTATCAAGAGCAGAAACCACCCCACCAACCCCAAATGTGCATGTATTTTCAAATAATGCAAATGCACCTGCGACAAAAAACCGTATCTGAAATTCAAGGCTATCAACAAACCCAACAATTCCGTCATCGCCAACCAGAAAACCGCCGTCGTAATAAACCGGGATTGTATATTCCGCTTCCTGCTATTCCGGTACGTCATCAGTAGATTGACTACGAACAACAACAAGGATAAAAACATCAATATAGAGGAATAAAACAACATCCCCGCATACGATCCTGTCCAGAACGAATACGACAGAAAAGGAACGCTGACGGCAAACATCCAAAAGGTCACCACCGCCAACGGCTCACTGTACAACGAAGTTTCATAGACCACAGGTATCAATTGGTAGAGCGCTCCGAATATCATCATCGAGCCCCATCCCAACAACAGAATATGAACAATAGCCAATACGTGATCATGGTGGTAACTCTCCAAAAAAGACGGTGCGGAAAATACCATCAACAACACCGCTGCGAAAAAAGCGATACCCCCCGCTACAAAATGCGGAACTACGACTGCCGGTGAAGGCGCATGAGCTGTCTGTAACCCGTTCATGAATCCATCTAATTTCGGTAAATCAACAATTCCAATCCCCCATCCGCCGGCTTGGTCACCCATAGAAAACCCCTCTTTTTCAATTCAGGCAACAAAAATTGGGGCATTTTCTTATGATGTACCAATAATATATAGCCTTCCGGCAAATGCGAAACCGCATCCAATATTTTCACCATAGGCTCGGGCATCTCCAAATGCCGGACATCCAACTCCTCAATATTCGAACCGGCAGAAAGCATAATACGGTCGAATTCACTGCCAGGATACATCACCTCTTCATCTTCATCCCCCGGCATAACAACTCCCCCGGGACCCGGCAAAATTTCAGTATGAAAAAGCTCATCCGAAACCTTATGAGTACGTACTTCATAACCTTTTTCCCTCAGCAAAGAGACCAAAGGCAAAGGCGGAAACGGAGTTTTCAAAAGCAAACATTCCCCGGTATCCAAGCGCTTCAACGTATCCATAATATCCGCAAAAGGATCCGCCCCGGAATCTAACACAGGACGTACATCCAAAACCACCGCACAACCGGACTCCCCGCCGGATGACAATTCCTCTTCAGACAACTCCCCGCCGTATTCCACGGCAAAACCGATTTCCTCCATTTTCTTCAAGAATTCGGACAACCCGGTATTCCCTATTTCAGCAGCCTGGCGAACACTCACACGGGATGCCAAGACCTTG
>CAZQPD010000153.1:0-3382 GCA_964595235.1 uncultured Polaribacter sp. | reverse complement strand
TACATAAGGCAGGACAAATCCATCCTGTTCCCCACCGGATGTATTCCGTGGCACCTCCCCTACCCGGCAGGGCTCCGCCTTTCTTTTATTGTTAGATAGTGCGTACCTTTTTCCTGTAATAATATTCTTATTATTTATCCGGATTTTTCCCGCAGGGAAAAATCCTGAATATCATACGGAATACCGTACGCCTGTCCCGCTATAGCATTTCAATCAAATGTATCATCCCGGGAATAGTCCCGGAAAATGTATTTTCCGGATTCCGGGCAACCGTTAATTCAACAGATAACCATGATAAAACATATAATTCAATTTTCCGTTCGAAACAAATTTTTCACCCTGCTCCTGACGGCAGGCATAATAGCGGGGGGTATATGGAGTGCGGGAAAAATCCCGTTGGATGCCGTGCCGGATATCACCAACAACCAGGTTCAGGTCATCACCCAGGCTCCCAACTTGTCGGCTATCGATATCGAACAGTTTGTCACCTATCCGGTGGAAACCTCCATGGGGAACTTGCCCGGTGTCACCGAAATTCGTTCTATATCACGTTTCGGGCTATCCGTAGTCACAGTGGTATTCGATGACGGTACCGACACCTACCTGGCACGCCAGCTGGTGGCGGAAGCAATAACCAAGGTAAAAGAGGAAATTCCGGAGGGCTTCGGAAGCCCTGGCATGGGTCCTATCACCACCGGATTGGGCGAAATATTCCAATATACTCTCGAAGTGGATAGCGCTTACCGTGACAAATACAGCCTCTCCGACCTGCGCACCATCCAGGATTGGAATATCAAACGTAGGCTCAGCATGCTACCCGGAGTCGTGGAGATTAATGATATGGGTGGAGCTAAAAAACAATACGAAGTAGCTGTGAACACCCGGCAAATGAACGCATTAGGCGTAAGCCTGCAAGAAATATTCGAAGCCCTCCGGAGTCAAAACGGGAATACCGGTGGCGCTTATATCGAAAAGAACCATCAAGCGCGGTTCATCAGAGGCGAAGGCGTCATCAGGAATCTGAGTGATATAGAAAACATCGTCATCAAAAATCTCAACGGAATACCCGTACATATCAAGGACGTTGCCAAGGTCAGAACCGGAACGGGAATCCGCTATGGTGCCTTGACGAAAAACGGTAAAGGGGAAGCCGTCGGCGGTATCATCATGATGCTCAAGGGAGCCAATTCACATCAAGTCATCCGGGAGGTGAAAAAACGTATAGATGAAATACAACGGGGACTGCCGCCGGGCATACGGATTGAAACCCTGCTGGAACGGAACAAATTGATAGATAAAACCACGAGAACAATAAGTGTGAACCTGTCAGAAGGGGCACTGATAGTGATATTCGTACTGGTATTGCTGTTGGGAAACTGGCGGGGTGGTTTGATCGTGGCATCGGTTATCCCCTTGTCGTTGCTGTTTGCTTTTATCATGATGCACCTGACCGGAGTTTGGGCAAATTTGATGAGCTTGGGAGCTATCGATTTCGGCATCATCATCGATGGTGCTGTGATAATCGTAGAAGGCACCGTCTATGCCCTGTCCCGGAAGTTACAAAAAAACCGGCTTCTACCGGCTAAAGAGCGGGATGATATCGCCATAGATTCAGCCGGAAAAATGATGAATGCCGCCTTCTTCGGGCAGCTCATTATCCTGTTGGTTTTCATCCCCATCCTCGCTTTGGAAGGGGTAGAAGGCAAAATGTTCCGCCCCATGGCACTTACGTTTATGTATGCTATGCTGGGTGTAATGATTCTTTGTCTGACCTATATTCCCGTGATGAGTGCTTTGTTTATCAAAGTAACGGGTTCCAAAGCCTCATGGGGCGACCGGTTGGTTTTCCGTATGGAAAATATCTATAAAAGAACAATCCACAACGTACTGAAAAGGAAGGTCTTGGTTCTATCCGTTTCATTTCTGCTCTTGGTGTCGGCCATATTCACTTTTACGCGGTTGGGTGGTGAATTCATTCCCCAATTGGATGAGGGGGATATCGCCTTCCACGCCGTATTAAAACCCGGTAGCGCATTGAGTGAGACCATACGTGCCACTACGAAAATAGAAGCGTTGGTAAAATCCGGATTTCACGAAGTGGAACAGATAGTCAGCCGCATAGGGGTCGCCGATATTCCTACCGACCCCATGCCGATGGACATTGCTGATATATTCGTCATATTAAAACCGGAAAAAGAATGGACCAATGCTTCGAGCAAGGAAGAACTCATCGAAAAAATGAAACACAAACTCGAGGAAATTCCGGGTATTAACTACGAATTTACCCAACCTATCGAAATGCGTTTTAATGAACTGCTCGAAGGAGTACGGGAGGATATCGCCATCAAAATTTTCGGTGACGACCTGGAAATACTCGCTTCAAAAGCTCAAGAAATCACCAGGATCATAGCGGGAACGCCGGGGATCGGTGATATGAAAGCCGAAGCGATAAGCGGACTGCCGCAGATTACCATCCGGTACGACCGCAAACGCCTGGCACGCTACGGATTGTCCGTAAAGACACTTAACACCATCATTGAGACTTCATTTGCCGGAGGCAAAGCAGGTACCGTATTCGAAGGGGAAAAACGTTTCGACCTGGTAGTGGTGAACGATGATACCGACAAAGACGATATCGAGGATATCAAAAACCTCTATATCAACCTGCCTTCGGGCGGTCAAATACCCATGCATCAAATAGCGGATATCCGTTATGAACAAGGGCCTATGCAAATCAGCCGCGAGAACACCCACCGGCGCACCTATGTCGGCATTAATGTAAGGGGAAGAGATGTAAAATCATTGGTCAGCGATATCCGCAACCAATTGGAAAAGGAGCTGGAATTACCTCCGGGATACTATATAGAATACGGGGGAACATTCGAAAACCTCGAACGGGCCGTCCAACGCCTGAAAATAGTACTTCCCATCGCCTTGATACTGATATTCGGGCTGATATACATGGCTTTACGCTCATTCCGGCAGTCCCTGATGATATTTATTGCCATACCATTGGCGGCTATAGGCGGGGTATATGCCCTATGGATCAGGGATATGAGCTTCAGTATTTCAGCCGGTATCGGGTTCATCGTGCTGTTCGGCGGTGCCGTGCTCAACGGATTGGTTCTCGTGAGTAGCTGGAACGAAATGAAAACCGGTGAGGAAAACGGCTTGATATACCGCATCACACAAGGTGCTACCCGGCGAATCAGACCTATTATGCTCACCGCACTTACCGATATTCTGGGTTTTCTCCCTATGGCGGTTTCCACTTCGGCGGGAGCGGAAGTACAACGCCCGCTGGCTACCGTTGTCATAGGCGGTATGTTGTCCGCCGGATTGCTGACATTAATCGTATTGCCCGTATTGTACTATTATCTCG
>CAZQPD010000152.1:0-2641 GCA_964595235.1 uncultured Polaribacter sp. | reverse complement strand
ACGGCTTCTTTGTCCACGTACAAACGTAATTTGTTCGTGGGATAGATTTTGTCCCTCTCTATATAGGTGAAATTTTTCTTGCTTTGAATCCAGTTTATGAATTTCTTTACATCCCACACCGAATCTTTTAACTCTTCATATACGGGCATGTAATATGCCACCTCGAGAGAGCCGTATTTATAATCCTGATGGGTAAGCTGTGAAGGTATGGGTGGAGCTTCGTATGTTTTCTTTTTCATCTGGTCGATATACCAGTCGGTGGCGAACAGGCTGGAATTGATCACCTTGATATCGGTGCGGATGCCTTCGGTTTCCTGCATATACCACAGGGGAAATGTATCGTTGTCGCCGATGGTAAACAAAATGGCATTCTCATCGCATGATTCCAAGTACGCCAGGGCATTGGTGCGGGCGGTGTATTTGCCGGAACGGTCATGGTCATCCCAGTTCTGTACGGCGAGCAATACGGGAGATATCAATAAGGCAAAGACGGTAGCCCCTATGGCGACTTTCCGGGGATTCATTTTTTGTTTCAAATAATAGTAAATAGCCGTAACACCCATGCCCACCCAAATGGCAAAGGCATAAAAAGAACCCACTACGGCATAATCCCTTTCGCGCGGTTCGAACGGTTTGGGGTTGGTATAGAAAATCACCGCCAATCCGGTAAAAGCAAAGAACAACAAAATGACATAAAAATTGTTCGGGTCTCTTTTGATATGGAAAAACACCCCTAATATCCCCAGGATGAAGGGTAAGAAATAATAGGTGTTGTGCGCTTTGTTCCGGCGTTCGAAATCCGGCAATTTGTCTTGTGGTCCCACCAGCATTTTGTCGATAAAGGGTATTCCGCTGACCCAATTCCCGTTCTCTATATCCAGTCGTCCCTGTACATCATTTTGTCTGCCGACGAAATTCCACATAAAATACCGCCCGTACATATATCCGAACTGGTATGAGAACATAAACTTGAGGTTCTGCCAGAAAGTCGGACGTGCGGTGCTGTTCTGATCGATACCTGCTATGGATTTGTAATACTGTACCGAAGTAGGATTCGCACTTGTCATACGGGGAATGATACCTTTGTGCTTCCGGCTGTAGTTCGGAAGGTAGTTTTTGTAGGTGTCTTTGTTCACTACGATGTATTTTCCCGTTTTCTTGTCCTTCTCGTATTTCTTATGATCATCGCGGTAAGGTTGCTGCTTGTCCAGCTCGCTTTTGTATGCGTAAGAATAATATTTGTCGTAAAACACATTGGCGTCACCGTACTGCTCGCGGTTGTAATACGCCAACAATTCCCTGGCACTCGAGGGGTTGTTTTCGTTTATGGTCGTTCCGGCATTTGCCCGGATGGGCAGCATGAGCCAAGTGGAAAAACCTATCATGATGAACATGACGGAAAGTACCAGGGTATTAGCCCCCGGCATGTTCTTTTTCCGCGTATATCGCAAGGCATATACAAAAGCCGCTATGAGCAATATCCCGGCAATGATGGTTCCCGAATTAAACGGCAGCCCCACCGAATTGACAAAAAACAATTCCAAAGCGCTGAAATACCTCAAAGTAAAGGGAAACAAGAACTTAAAGGTAAACACAAGAATCAATACGGCAACGATGTTCGCCCAGGCAAATTGTTTGAAATTCTTAATCGTATAATGCTTGAAAATATAGAGGAAAACGACCGGCGGGAGTACCAGCAACGAGAGGATGTGCACCCCGAAAGACAATCCTGCGACAAAACTTATCAGCAACAGCCATTTGTTCCCTCCGGGTTTGTCCATATCTGCTTCCCAGCGCAATCCCAACCACAAGAGTAAAGCCATCAGGAAAGACGATGCGGCATATACCTCTCCTTCCACGGCAGAAAACCAAAAGCTATCGGTATAAGCATAAGTCAACGAACCGGCCAGGGCACTCCCCAGGATGATATATGCCTTATCTGCCGAAGGTTCAGCGTCCGGCGAGACTATCTTTCGCACCAAAATACTGATGGTGAGATACATAAATAGAATTGTCAAAGCGCTGAACAAACCGGACATAAAATTGATCATATAAGCGATATGACCCGCATCACGAGCAAAAATGGAAAAGAATGCCCCCAGCATCTGAAACAGTGGTGCACCGGGCGGATGCCCTACTTCCAACTTGGTGGCCGTGGATATGTACTCCCCGCAATCCCAAAAACTCACCGTGGGTTCTAATGTCAAAGTATAGCTGGCCAAAGAGATAACAAAAACACTCCAAGCCAGAATGCGATTATATTTGTGGAAAGAAAATGCCATAGGTTTCTTTTTTGGCGACTAAATTACACTAATTTCCTCAATGTGCTAACGGCAATAGCAATGATTCATTGTTCTAATTCCTGCGGCAGAGTCCTCAAACACGTAAAACAAAATGAATTAGGGTCTGCTGAAAAACCCTCAAACACGAATTGAGTTGATAGTTTTGAGTTATGAGTTGATAGTTGGGGCGCGCTGTCATTTCGATACGGAGCGGTAGCGGAGTGAGAAATCTTTTATAGTTATGAGTTGATAGTTTTTAGTTGATAGTTGGGGAGCGCTGTCATTTCGATACGGAGCGGTAGCGGAGTGAGAAATCTTTTATAGTTATGAGTTGATAGTTTTTAGTTGATAGTTGGGGC
>CAZQPD010000151.1:0-6925 GCA_964595235.1 uncultured Polaribacter sp. | reverse complement strand
CCTCTATTTCGGATTGGGTGACCACCAGCCTATGACCCTGGAGGAAATAGGTGAAACATTCGACTTGACCCGCGAGCGCGTACGTCAAATCAAAGAAAAAGCCATTCGCAGGCTCAAACATACGTCGAGAAGTAAAATCCTGATGACTTATCTGGGTTGATATTCCGGAAAGAACATAAAAAAACCGCCACGAAAATGGCGGTTTTTTTTTTGATATTGAGTTTCGTTATTCCGATTTCCTCCGTACTTCCTTAATCTTGGCTTTCTTACCGGTGAGTTTACGGAAGTAGAATATACGTGCCCTACGTACTTTTCCGTGCTTGTTCACCTCTATCTTTTGGATAGCCGGCATGTTTATGGGAAAAATACGCTCTACCCCGATAGAACCGGACATCTTGCGAATGGTAAAGGTCTCGGTAGCTCCGCTACCGCGACGCTGAATGACTACTCCGCGGAAAAACTGGGTCCGGGATTTCTCGCCTTCCTTAATTTCGTAATACACGGTAATGGTATCCCCCACCTGGAAATGCGGGTGCTCTTTCTTGGTTACAAATTCGTCTTGTACGTATTTGATTAAGTCCATGGTAATTGTTTTTTCGTTTCCCGCAACCAACGTTCACGGCTCTCGTCAGAGGTTGATTACGGTCGGCAAATGTATAAAAAATTTTAATACGAGCCGTACCAATTCCGCGAATGTTCCGCAGTCAGCCCATACCACCGGAAAACTTCCCAATATCAAATCATTTCAATATGAATCATAAGACCAAACCCCCTGCAGGAAGTTTTATAACAGAACCGGAAAACATACGGTATGGAATTGTTTTTGACCTGGGAAAACAGGTTCAAACCACATAATTCCTCGGGCCGAATACCGCGCTGCCTACACGTATCATATTACTGCCTTCTTCCACGGCAATGCGGTAATCACCGCTCATTCCCATGGACAGTATTTCCGGGTGGAAAGCCGGATAATCCCCATGCGCCAATTCGTCGAACAGGCGTTTTAGGGAGGAAAATTCCTTTCTTATCTGCGACGTATCGTCCGTATAGGTAGCCATTCCCATCAGTCCTGCGATACGGGTATGTTCCAGATTTTGAATTCCGGGAGACAGCAGGATTTGTTTGGCTTCATCCGGTGACAACCCGAACTTGGTACTTTCCATCGCTATGTGAATTTGCAAAAGGCAATTGATGACCCTGCCGTGTTTGCGTGCTTGCTTTTCTATTTCCATCAATGTCTTTATGCTGTCCACACCGTGTATCAAATGCACGAAAGGAGCCATATATTTGATTTTATTCCTCTGGACATGCCCTATCATATGCCAACGGATGTCACGGGGCAGTTGTTCGTATTTGCTGCACATTTCCTGCACTTTGTTCTCTCCGAAGTCCCTGTGACCACTTTCGTATGCTTCCCTGATATCGGCTACGGGTTTTGTCTTGGACACGGCGACCAGGGTGGTACCTGCGGGTATGTTTTTCTTTATCTCTTCGATATTCCTGGCGATTGTACTCATATATTTCCTGACAATGAATAAATGACCAATCCCGAACGCAACTTGGGTTCGAACCAAGTGACTTTCGGAGGCATGATATTGCCGGTATCGGCGATACGCATCAGCTGTTCCATACTCACCGGATACAGGGCAAAAGCCACTTTCATTTCCCCGCTATCGACACGTCGTTTGAGCTCGTCCAACCCGCGGATTCCACCTACGAACTCTATACGTGTATCCCGGCGAAGGTCTTTGATACCGAGCAACGGGTCGAGTACGAAATTCGACAGGATACTTACATCCAGGCTCCCGATGGGGTCGTCATCGTCATAAGTATGTTCTTTGGCGCGAAGGCGGTACCATTCGCCTTCCAGGTACATACCGAAGGTATGTAAGGCTTCCGGTTTGGCTGTTTGCCCCCCTGTTTTTTCCAGTTGGAAATGCGCGGATAGCCCGTCGAGAAATTCGCCGGGCGACAGCCCATTGAGGTCTTTGACCACTCGGTTGTAATCGATGATTTGTAATTGGTGATCGGGGAAATGTACCGCCATGAAGTAGTTGTAGGCTTCTTCTCCGGTATGTCCGGGATTTTGCGCCTTGCGCTCCCTGCCGATACCGGCGGCGGCAGCGGTACGGTGGTGTCCGTCGGCTACATAGGTATTTGGGACTTTGTCCCTGAACAAACGTTCTATTTTTTCATTGACACCCGCATCCCGTATCACCCAGAAATGATGTCCGATTCCGTCACCGGCGACGAAATCGTACTCGGGTTCCTGCTCTTTGGTGATATGCTCCACTATTTCATCGAGTTCGGGAACCGCCCGGTATGTAAAAAATACGGGTTCGATATTTGCATTGAGTTTCCGGGTCAATACACGGCGGTCTTCCTCTTTGTCGGGGCGTGTCAATTCGTGTTTGAGTATGACTCCCCGGTCATAGTCTTCACAGGCAGCTGCACCTACTATCCCGTATTGTGTTCTCCCGTTCATGGTTTGGGCATAGATATAGAAATGAGGTTCATCATCGGGTAGTAAAAAACCGTTTTTTAGAAATGCGGTAAAATTACTAACCGCCCGGTCATAAACTTCGGGTGCGTGCGGGTCGATATCCCCGTCGAAGCAAATTTCGGCGCGGGTAATGTGCAGCAAGCTTTCCGGTTTTCCTTCCGCCATGGCAGTAGCTTCTTCCGAGTTCATAACATCATACGGCAGGGAAGCCAAAGTGGGAGCAATTTCTTTCGGGGGGCGGATTCCTTTGAAGGGTTTTACGATAGCCATTGAGATATTTTTTTTGTTAATTATTCGATTTCCCGGACAATATCGAGGATTTGTTTTGCCAGTTCGGTACCGATGCGTTCCTGTGCTTCCAGGGTCGCCGCCCCGATATGGGGTGACAAGGACAGGTAAGGGTTCATCAGCAAGGCGATTTCGGGTTTCGGTTCGTTCTCGAAAACGTCCAATGCGGCTGCGGACAATTTTCCGTCGTTCAGTGCTTTGACGAGTGCCACTTCGTCCACGACACCCCCGCGGGCGGCATTGACCAGAAAGGCTCCGTCTTTCATCAATTCGATGGCTTTGGCATCTATTACATAATCGTTCTGTGCGGGTACGTGCAGACTGATAAAATCACTCTGTGCGAGTACTTCTTCTTTCGAAAGACTGCTGAACCGGAAGTCAACGAATTGTCCGTCGAAAAAATCCAGAGTAACCCTGATATCACCTTCCACATAGGGATCGTGCATGATGACCCGCATACCCAGTCCGAGTCCGATTTTGGCAGTTTCCTGTCCGATACGTCCGAAACCGATGATACCCAGTGTTTTGCCTTTCAGCTCCACGCCTCCGGCGTAATTCTTTTTCAGTTCTTTGAACCGTGTTTCCCCGTCCAATGGCATGTTGCGGTTCGAGTCGTGGAGGAAACGCGCCATTCCCATGAAATGGGCAAAAACCAATTCGGCGACGGAATGAGAGGACGCAGCAGGTGTGTTTATCACATATAATCCCTGGTTCCGGGCATACTCCACATCTATATTGTCCATACCGACACCACCCCTGCCGATGATTTTCAGTGAAGGGCAAGCATCGATAAGTTCAGCCCGGACTTTGGTAGCACTCCGCACCAGCAGTACATCCACATGATGCTCGTTAATGTACTCCGCCAGTTCGTCCTGGGGAATTTTTTCCGTGACTACGGTATGTCCGTTTGCTTCCAGAATTTCTTTGCCTTTTCCGGCAATTCCGTCGTTGGCTAATATATACATGGTGAAATATGGTTTTTTAGTTGTTTCCTAATATCAAAGGCAGTCCGTCCTTTCCACTCCCCACTACGATTACTTTTGCATTGGGCGATTCGGCGAGTTTCAAGGTGGCATCTATACCTTTGTCTTTCAATATCTTGTCTGTCAGCGATGCCGAGAGAATACGGTTGGCATCTGCTTTACCTTGGGCTTCGATACGCACTTTTTCCGCTTCTTTTTCAGCTTTTACCAAGCGAAATTCGTATTCGAGGGCTTCTTGTTCCTGGCGCAATTTTCTTTCTATGGCGTCTTTGATATTGGGAGGTAAAGTTACATCGCGTACCAGCACTTTGTTTACTTGTACGTATTGGTCTTTGAGTATTTTTTTGGTTTCGATGAGGATTTCGTTCTGTATTACGTCCCGTTTGGACGAGTAGATTTCCTCCGGGGTATATCTACCGACCACCTCGCGTGTAGCGGAGCGCAAAGCCGGTCTGACGAGACGTTCCAGATAGTTTACTCCCTTTGTTTTGTAGAGTTTACCCAGGTTTTCCGCCTCGGGTTGGTACCAAAGTGAAGCGTCCAGTTCGATATCCAATCCGTTGGACGAGAGGATTTTCATTTCATCGAAATACTCTTGTTGGCGCAGTTCGAATACCTGAACGCGGTTCCAAGGCGCGATGATATGAAAACCTTCGGACAGGGGTGGCTCGTCCACGGCGACTCCGCCTCCGAAACGGCGCCACAACACGCCACCTTCACCGGCGTGTATGGTTACGGTGGAATTGAGCAAGAGTATCAGCAGGATAGTTCCCAGGAAAATGAAAAAAGGCGCTGCTTTCGGCAGGTTCTGTTTGGTTTGTATTTTTCTCATAATGCGTATTTTATAGAGTGATTAAACGTTATTAAATTACCGGTGGTCAGATCAGCCCCCTGTATTTTCTGATAAACCATTCTGCGCTCAAAGATACGACGGTAAGCGCTAACAACCAATACCAATCTATCAATGGATTTTCGGTCTTTTGTTCTTTGCGCAAGGTATTGAAATCCGGATGGGAGGCGAGTTCTTCCGCCCAGTTTTCCACGTCGCCGGGATAAAATACTTTTCCTCCGGTATATGTGGCAAGTTGGCGGAGGTGGCGGGTGTCCGCCGTTGCGAATTGTTGTTCGACGGAGAAATCCTCCACCTCGAACGAACCCCGGGCTACGGGAAGGTCTTTTCCGGCTGTGATGGAAAAGGAATAAATACCCGTCGATAAGCCTGATATCCCGGCGCGGTAGGATTGTTCTTGTTCTACCAGTGGGATTTTTTCACTGCTACCACCGGGTTTTTTCAGAAGTAATACGGGGCTGATACCCGGGATGGGTTGGTAGTTGTCGTCGAAGTAGCGGATACGCAGGTGCTGTTCCTTGTTTTTGGGCAATTGTTTATCATACGATAAATCGAAATGCTTGAATTTCTTACCGGGTTGCAAATACCGGAACAAGCGGTTCCAAAAGTCGTCGAAATCCTGCTGTCCCGGGTGTTCCGCCTCATATATCAAGCGCCAACGCCACAATCCTTCGCCGAAAAGCACGGCGTGTTTCGTATCGTTGTTCCCATCGAAAACAGCGAGTAAGGGGTCGTCTATATCTATTCCGGAGATACGTGATTTCAGAAGTGGCGTATAAGAAGTGCGGAAGGATATTTTTCCGAAAGCATCATACAGCGGGGGCAGTTCATCCAACCCCGGGTCGGAGGTTACATATTTGTCAAACCCTTGATTAAAGACGGCTTGACAGGCTTCTTTTTGTCCGCTGGTTTCCCTGGTGTAATATGTCTGCGCCCGGTTCAGCATTTCCCAGCGGGTATGGTTTCCCGTTATGGTAAAGGTGTTCATGTGCTGCTCTTCGATACGTTTGAACAGTCCGGCAAAGGCGTCGTCCGGCTGGTACAGGATGACTGTGGCGTATTTCCGGATACCGGCGGGCACCTTGTCCGGACTTACGATTTCCGCTTTCATTTGTTTGCGCCGCTCGATGATACGCCTTAATGCCGCAATATCGGGATGGTAAACGCCCGCGACAATCAAGATGCGGTTCCGTTCGTCTATCACTTCCACGGCGAAGGACTTCCGGTTGTTTTTGATATTTTTTTCCCTTTCCGTTCTGCCCGCTATGACGCGGAAATGGTGAATTCCCGGTGTCGTGGCATTGAGCAAGATACGTTGGCGGAGACTGCTTGTTCCCGGACCGAAGGTGAGGGTTTTCCTGAATACCGTTTTCCCGTTCGCACCTGTAATACGAAGGGGCACCTGCACTTTCGCATTTCCCTGAAAGGAAAGAAAAACTTCCACCGGAAAGCGGTTGCCCGCATAGGCATAAGGATTGACATTTACCCGGTCGATAGACAGGTCCGTATAATGGGTGGTATCCCCCGTTATGACGGGGAATACCGGAAAGTTTTTTTGTACATAGGTATAATTTTCACCTTCCGTGGTACGGCCGTCGGTGATGAGTAATACGGGATTACGGCTGTCTTTTTGTATTTTTTCCACCGAACGCAGGGCGCCGGCAATATCCGTTGCGGGGGCATCGAACAGCAGCGAATCCTCCGGATATATTTTCCTGTCGAAACCGAAATACCGGACATCGAATTTATCTTTGAGCACCTTGCTATTACGTAAGAATTTGTGAATTTCGCGTGCTTGCGAAACCGCTCCGGTTTCTTTCATCGAAGCGGAATGGTCGGTAAGAACGTATAACACGGGTTTTATTTCCTGAATTTTCGTACGGGTGAATTTAGGATTGAGCAACAAAGCGAGTAATGCCCAAACACTTATGAACCTCAAAACGTACAATAGCAGGGAGCGGGACTCTCTGTTGCGGAGTCCGTACATCCACAGGGTCAATGCCGCAGCGACAGGAGCCAGTAGAACAATTTGAAGGTACGGGTTCATAGGTGTATGATTGCAAAAGGCAAAGATAAGTTTCTTTTCAAATATGCAGGGTCTGCTGAAAAACGCTCAAACAATAGTTTTTAGTTGATAGTTTTTAGTTGATAGTTATGAGTTATGAGTGTATAGTTGGGGAGCGTGTCATTTCGATACGGAGCGGTAGCGGAGGGAGAAATCTTTTATAGTTGATAGTGTTTAGTTTTGAGTTGATAGTTGGGCGCCTGTCATTTTGACCGGAGGGAGAAATCTTTTATAGT
>CAZQPD010000150.1:0-17168 GCA_964595235.1 uncultured Polaribacter sp. | reverse complement strand
ATGGAAGGACAAAAAAATAGAAATAAAGAAAATGAAAACATTTCAAAATGGATTTCGTTTTTTCTTGATAAATTAAATAGGTTAACTCAAAAACTCGATGCTAAATACGATGTTTTTAAATCAAAAGGCGGGTATTTAAATGAAAGACAAAAAAATCTAAAAGAATATTTAAAGAAAAACCAACCTTTAAAAATATCAGACTTTGCAAATGCATTCAGCGAAATAAACATAAATACATTAAAAAAGGACTTGCAATATATGAAACGGGAGAAAATAATAAAAACTTTAGGGAAAGGTAAGGGAACTGTTTATGTAATAAGTGAATAAAGAACAACGAACGCGCAACACAGCATATACATAGGCTCTCAGCTCCTGTGATTTTTCTATCCCCTTTTCAGTCCTTTTATTCAGCGATGTACAGCCCGGCTCCCAGCCGGATGGGTATGACGCTGATATGAGGGGTATAGTTGTTGAGTTCTTCGACAATATGATGTTTAAAATGCTTGTAATCACTGCGTTCCAACCACTCCAATACGCGAATGACAAACGGGGTATTCCCGGCGAAATCCTGGATGACCACATAGCGCTTGCTTATCCTGAACATTTCATCCAATATGCGTTTTCTCTTGTCTTGTTTGACTCCGTGGACGACAAATGAGGCGGTAACGATATCGAATGAATGATCGGGAATATGTGTCAAATGTTCGATATTTCCCTGTATAAAGTTTATGCCGGGATGTCTTTTTCCGGCTTCCCTGATCATCTTGGCGGACATATCCACTCCGGTAATTCCGGCAGGCCGGTATGGCAGGAACGAAGCCGCCCAGGCACCTGTTCCGGTACCCATATCGAGAACTTTTTTTCCTGTCAGGTGAATTTTTTCGTCCAGTATGCCGGCACTTACCCGGTATTCTTTCATCAAGTAGTTGTGAAACTTGCCATATACAGGGGCAATAGTGTTGAATATTAAATGAATACGGCGGTCTATCCGGTCGGTTTGATAAGCTCGGGGGTCGTTCATATGAAATGTTTTTGTAGTTCCGTTACCCATCGACGGATGCGTTCATCTGATTTTTCGCTTTGGTTTTCCTCATCTACCGGCAACCCGACAAAACGTCCGTCGATGACGGCTTCCGAACCGGAAAAATCGTAGCCTTGCGTGGACACGGAACCGATTATTTCGGCGCCTTTGTCAATGAGGAAATCATATAGTTGCCGCATACCGTTGACGAATGTATCTCCGTAATATTTTTGGTCGCCCAGTCCGAACAGGGCAATTTTTTTACCCTCCAAGTCCAGTTCCCGGGCATTTCTTTTTGTAAAAACGAAAAAATCATCGTGAAATTCTCCTGAACCCCAGGTAGGGGTGCCGAAAATCAAATACGGGTAGGGGGATATTTCACCGGCTGTAAGCTCACTTACTGGTCGTAAATCCACCGTGCCGCTGCCGAAGGCAGCGGCGATACGGCGGGCTATATCAGCCGTATTCCCCGTCTCTGATGCATAGATTAACAGTACTTTTTTATTTTTCATCGCGTAGAAACATTTGCCGGAAGGCGAAAAAAACAGTTATAACTTAATGACCCACAATCCCCCGTCGTTTTTTTCCACTTTTAGTATGCCGGCTTTGGTCAGGCTTTTTATGGCTTTGTCCCATTTCTTGTTACTCAATCCCGCTTGTGTTTTCAGCTCATCCAAAGCTATTTTTTCCGTATGATCCATCAGTGACAGTATGGTGCGGGCTTCACCGGTGAGTTCTGCGGCGGGTTTTTTCTTTTCGGGGCGCATCTGTGGGAAGAACAGCACTTCCTGGATGCTGGTGTTTCCTGTGAGCAGCATCACGAGACGGTCGATACCGATACCGATACCGGCTGTGGGAGGCATGCCGTATTCCAGGGCGCGCAGGAAGTCTTCGTCGATGTACATGGCTTCGTCGTCGCCTTTTTCCGACAGGCGTAATTGTTCCATGAAGCGTTCGCGCTGGTCGATGGGGTCGTTCAGCTCGGAATAGGCATTGGCTATTTCTTTTCCGTTGATTATCAGCTCGAAGCGTTCTGTCAATTCCGGGTTGTCGCGGTGTTTTTTCGTCAGGGGGCTCATCGATACGGGGTAATCGGTGATGAAGGTCGGTTGGATGAAGTGCATCTCGCAGGTTTCCCCGAATATTTCGTCTATCATTTTTCCGGCGCCGTAACTTTCATCGACTTCTATCTGCAATGCCCGGCAGATTTCCCGGATTTCTTTTTCGGTTTTGCCGTGCAGGTCGTAGCCGGTGTATTTTTTTATGGCATCGAACAATGTAATTCTCGGGTAAGGTGCTTTCAGGTCTATTTCTTTGCCGTCGATTGTGACTTTGGTGGTCCCGTTGGTGTCGAGGGCTACTTTTTCGAGTAGCTCTTCGGTGAGGTTCATCAGCCATTTGTAATCTTTGTACGCCACATAGAGTTCCATGATGGTAAATTCGGGGTTGTGGGTGCGGTCCATGCCTTCGTTCCGGAAGTCTTTGGCGAATTCATACACGGCTTCGAATCCTCCTACGATGAGCCGTTTCAGGTATAGTTCATTGGCAATACGAAGGTACAGGGGGATGTCCAAGGTATTGTGGTGGGTGATGAAAGGGCGGGCTGCCGCACCACCGGGGATGGGTTGCAGGATAGGGGTTTCTACTTCGAGGTATCCCCGCTTGTTGAGAAATTCCCGTATGGAATTGGTGATTTTGGTGCGTTTCAGGAAGGTTTCTTTTACCCGGTCGTTGACGATCAGGTCCACATAGCGTTGGCGGTAGCGGAGTTCCGGATTGGTAAATGCGTCGTGCACTTCGCCCCGGGCATCGGTTTTTACGATGGGCAAGGGGCGGAGGGATTTTGACAGTACGGTGAACGCTTCCACCCATATCGAGGGCTCACCTACTTGGGTTTTGAATACTTTTCCTTTGATACCGATGATATCACCTATGTCCAGTAGTTTTTTGAATACCTCGTTATAGAGGGTTTTGTCGTCCTCCGGACAAATGGTGTCGCGGTGAAAGTAAATCTGCATTCTGCCGGTACTGTCTTTGAGTTCGGCAAAAGAGGCTTTTCCCATAATACGCCGGCTCATTATTCTTCCGGCGATTTGGACTTCTTTGTCTTCGAAGTTGTCGAAGTCCGAAAGGATTTCATCGATATGTGCCGTGACGGGGTATCCGGCGGCGGGATAGGGTTCTATGCCGAGTTCCCTTAATCTTTGCAGGGATTGCCTGCGCAATGTTTCCAGTCCGGTATGTGTGTTCAAGGTGATCAGGTTTTTATGGTCAGTGGCGCAAATATAGGCACTTTGCTGAAAATTACAGGGGGATAATGCCTTCGATGACGGAGAGTTCTTTGTATTTGTCGATGACGGATTGTGAATCCGGCATGATGACTATGATGCTGATGGCGATGTAATTGCCTTTTTTCGATTTGCGGGTGGTGATGACCGCTCCGGTTCCGTCGAAACTGTCCTCGATGATTTTTTCGCCTCCACCGGTTGCCGGAACGATGAATTTGAACGGGTATTCACCCGGAAATTGTGTGGTTTCATCCAGGCTTTGTTTGAGTTTTTTGTAGAAAGCTTCTTCTTTCATCATCCGTACATTTTGTTCCGCAGTTCTTTGATCTTCGGGTCTTCCAGATATTCGTCGAAACTCATCAGGCGGTCGATAATGCCATTGGGTGTCAGCTCGATGATACGGTTGCCTACGGTCTGTGCAAATTCGTGGTCATGGGTGCTGAACAGTACGGTTCCTTTGTATTTGATGAGTCCGTTGTTGAATGCCTGGATGGATTCCAGGTCCAGGTGGTTGGTCGGTTCGTCGATGATGAGTACATTGGCGCGCATCATCATCATTCGGGAGAGCATACAGCGGACTTTTTCGCCTCCCGACAGTACTTTTACTTTTTTCAATGCTTCTTCACCGCTGAATAGCATCCGTCCGAGGAATCCGCGCAGATAGACTTCTTCTTTTTCCTCATCGGTTTGTGCGTATTGCCGGAGCCATTCCACCAGGTTTAAGTCGTTTTGGAAGAACGGGGAATTGTCGGTCGGTAAGTACGCTTGGGTGGTGGTGACACCCCATTTGTATGTTCCGGTGTCGGCTGTGGCGTTACCGGTGATGATATCGAAGAACACGGATACCGCTTTGGCATTTCGCGACAGCACGACCACTTTGTCCCCTTTGTTGAGATTGAAGCCGGCATTTTGGAATAGCACTTCCCCGTCGATGGTTTTGGACAGTCCGTCCACTTCCAGGATTTGGTTTCCGGCTTCCCGTTCTTGTTCGAAGAAGATGCCGGGGTACCTTCGGCTGGAAGGGCGTATATCGTCCACATTGAGTTTTTCGAGCATTTTTTTCCGGCTGGTAGCTTGTTTGGATTTGGCGACATTTGCCGCGAAGCGGCGGATAAACTCTTCGAGTTCTTTCCGTTTTTCTTCAGCTTTTTTATTCTGTTGCGCCCTTTGGCGGGCAGCGAGTTGGCTGGATTCGTACCAGAAGGTGTAATTGCCGGAATAATGGGTAATCTTGCCGTAGTCGATATCGGAAATATGGGTGCAGACCGCATCGAGGAAATGGCGGTCGTGTGATACGACGATGACCGTGTTGTCGTAATTGGCCAGGAATTTTTCCAGCCAGCCGATGGTTTCGAAGTCCAGGTCGTTGGTCGGCTCGTCCATTATCAATACATCGGGATTGCCGAATAGCGCTTGTACGATGAGGACTTTTACTTTGAGTTTGGGGTCCAAGTCGCTCATTTTGGTGTAGTGGTATTCTTCTTTTACACCTACTGACGAGAGGAGGTTGGCGGCATCACTTTCGGCGTTCCAGCCACCCATTTCTTCGTATTGGGCGCCGAGTTCCGCCACTTTGATACCGTCTTCTTCGGAAAAATCGGGCTTGGCATAGATGGCATCCATTTGTTTTTTTAGCTCGTATAGGGGTTTGTTGCCCATGAGTACGGTTTCGAGTACTTCGTACTCGTCATATGCGTGATGGTCTTGTGAGAGTACGGACATGCGTTTGCCTTTTTCCAGATGCACGCTGCCGGATGTGGGTTCTATCTCTCCGGACAGTATTTTTAGAAATGTGGATTTGCCCGAGCCGTTGGCTCCTATGATCCCATAACAATTTCCTTTGGTAAAAGTGATGTTTACTTCGTCGAAAAGTATGCGTTTGCCGAATTGTACGGACAGGTTGTTTACGGTCAGCATAATGTCAATAAGGTTTGTCTCCTGGTTTTCAGGCTGCGAAAATAGTATTATTTGGTGAAATACTTGGTGGTGTTTTCATAAAAAAATTGAGGGCGGGTTTCAATATCGAAACGCTGCCCTCACCTTTCTCCCCCAAATTATTAGATAAAGTAAACCAGAAAATTAAAAAAACAGTTTATTTATCCGGGGGCAAAGATTAAAGTCTTTTATGGGATAAACAAGGGTGATTTCACCCTTTTTTTTGTGGGGGGATAATAACGGGGCAGGAAAAGATGTTTTTATAATTCATTGAAAACAAACAATTTTTAAGATTAATAATATTTTTTTTAAAAAAATTGATTGGAAGAATTTTTATGTTTTTGTACTTTTGTTACGTATTAACCGTTAAATTTATTGCTATGAGTACACCAAAAGATTTGTTGACTTTCGGAGAATTTTTATCCCGTCATGACGATTACAACAATAACTATTTGAATCACAAACCGTACAAGTTGGAATCGTTTTGGATTGACTATGATAAGCTTCATGAATATCTGTCTTATGTCGAAGATGAAGCCAGGCGCAAGCAAATTGACATCTCCGGATATAGATTTCATCTGATTGTTGAAGACGGACATGTTAACATCGCTTTGGCGCCTACTGTCGATGACAACGGAAAACAGGTATGTTTCGATCCGCACAAATCATCTGCAGGCAATCCTGCGTATTATAAGAGCTTGCTGAATGACAGGAGTCTGGCTAATGAAAAATCAGATATTTTGAACAAATTCAGGCTTTGTCCACCTAACTGTGATAAATAATATTTTTTTTGTCGGCACAAATTATCATATCATATCTGTTGTTGGGGACGGCTACTTTTTTGTCCCTGTTCAGGTACAAAAAAGTAGCGGGAAGCCCGTTGGTAGCCATCGTGTATTATCTGGTCATCATGTTTGCAGTGGAGATGACAGCATGGTTTTTGATAAAATACCATTATTATAACGTATGGCTCTATGTGCTTTCGTCTTTCTTTGAAGTTATCGTCTTCTTTTATGTTTTTTACAGATATATTACGAATGCCAGGGTCAGGCTTTTTTCATTGTTGGGAATAGGGCTGTTTGTGTTGGCATTTTTTATCGAATATTTAGGTTTTTTCAAAGGTTGGCAGAGCTGGCCCTCTTTCTCATTGTCATTGGGATATTTGGTGATCGTGCTGATGATTCTGTATTTTTTCGTAGAAATGTTCCGTTCCGATAAAATTTTATTTCTACACAAGTATCTGGTATTCTGGGTGGCGTTAGGGGTTCTGTTTTATTTGACCATTTCGCTGCCTTTGAATATCTCCTTGAAGTTGTTTATCGCCGACGGTAAATTGCCCGGGGTGTATTTCTTACAATTTTTAGCTAACTTTGTTATGTATATTCATTTCATTATCGGGTTTATATGGAACAACAAACCTTACAATTTATAGTCCTGGTCAGCAGTATCATCCTGATTACCATGACAGTGCTTTTCGTCGGGCTGTTTACTGTATTTCAAAAGAAAAAATTGGAATACATTCTCCGCGAGAGGAAACAAAAGGAAGAATACGAGAAAGCCCTTGCCAAGTCGAGGATTGAAATACGAGAATCGGAACTGAAAAACATAGCTTGGGAACTGCACGATAACGTAGGGCAATTGCTCTCTTTCGCCCGGATACAACTCAATATGATGGCTTCCGGCGGTAAATGCCAATGCGACAAAATACAAGAGGTAAGCCAGCTTATCAAAAGGAGCCTGGACGATATCCGCTCGTTGTCGAAAAGTTATAATCCGGAAGTAATTGAAAATATCGGGCTGCTGAAAGCCGTCCGCAACGAAATGGACCGCTTGAACAAACTCAATTTTATACATTCCAAACTCGTGGTGAACGGTGAGCCTTTCGTCATAGAACAGTCGGAAGTCATTATCCTGTTCCGTATTATCCAGGAATCCATTACGAATATCATCAAACACGCTTCGGCAAAGAACCTTCTGCTCACCTTGGATTACCAGCCCGGGAGATTGTTGGTAACTATCGAAGACGACGGAAAGGGATTCGATGTACATAGCGCCAAGCACGGGGCGGGTATTATCAATATGACGAGCCGTTCCGGAATTATCGGCGCCACTTTCTCTATCGAATCGGATAAGAACGGGACTAAAGTGACGATTGAATATCCAAATAAAAACATATTATGAAAAAGACCATTTCCATAGTTGATGATCATACCCTCGTAGCAAAAGGATTGGCGGAACTCATCAATTCTTATGAGAAGTATGAAGTGATAAACATCCTGAAAAACGGGCGCGAATTGGTGGATTATCTTACCCAAAGTAATGTCCGGGTGCCCGATTTGATACTCCTGGATGTAAAAATGCCGATTATGGATGGCAAATCTACAATGAAATGGATAAAAAAGTTCCGGCCGGAAATACCGGTTCTGGTCATATCCATGGAAGATGACGACGATACCATCATCTCTATGATAAAAGACGGTGCCAAAGGTTACCTGCTCAAAGACACCGAACCGGATATACTGCTGACCGCACTGAATACCATTATGAACAAGGGGTATTTCCATTCGGATTTGGTCACCCATACACTGATGCACGCCCTGGATGGAAAAGAAGAAATAGTGCTAAAAGACAGGGAGATAGAGTTCTTAAAATTAGTTTGTGAGGAAAAGACCTACAAAGAAATAGCCGACGAAATGTTTTTGAGCACCCATACCATCGATAACTATCGCGAAGCTTTATTCAGCAAACTGGGTGTAAAGAGCCGTACGGGCTTGGTAATCTATGCCATCAAAAACGGAATAGTGAGTTTGTAAAGTTTTCCTGTCATTCGGGATACGCTATCCGTACGTGATAGATACTGTTCAGCTTCTTCTTGATGACGGCTTTTACCGTTTCTATCTCTTTGAATGTGATTTCTGCATTGTTGTACTGTCCGTCGTCCATTTGACCTTGAACGATTTTGTCTATCAATTCACTGATAGCGGAAGCAGTGGGTTCTTTCAGGCTTTTGGTGGCGGCTTCGGCGGCATCGCACATCATCAAGATAGCTGTTTCACGAGAATACGGAATAGGTCCCGGATAGCGGAAATGTGCGGGGTTTACCGTTTCACCGGGACTTTCGTCCAAAGCTTTTTTATAAAAATAATAAACCAAACCCGTACCGTGATGTGTACGGATAAAATCGGTTACCCTGTCGGGAAGTTTGTATTTCTGTGCCAATTCCACTCCGGCAATGACGTGTTCGATGATGATGGAAGCACTGTCGTATGGTGTGAGTTCATCGTGCGGATTGACATGTGTCATTTGGTTTTCTGTAAAATATACCGGATTGAGTATTTTCCCGATATCGTGATACAGCGCTCCGGCACGTATCAATAGAGCATTCGCTCCGATTTCTTTGGCAGCAGCTTCGGCGAGATTTGCCACTTGAATGGAATGTTGGAAAGTCCCCGGGGCTTTTTCATTGAGTTCCCTCAGAAGTTTGCTGTTCGTGTCGGATAGTTCGCGCAATGATTCATCCGATACCAGCCCGAATATTTTCTCATAAGAGAAGATAAGCGGAATGACCAAAGAAACCGTTATCAACCCGTTGAGTATGAATAATATGGGTATCTCCCAATGAATGCCTTTCCAATTCCCTTCCGTCAATACCGAAAACGCCATGTAAGAGAACAGATAGACCAGGGTGATTTTCAGCACCGAAAAGAAAAGGCTCGAACGGCGGTTCATTCCGGACACACTGAGGATGGTGACTATTCCGGCTATGATTTGTATAAAGATAAATTCAAACCCGTTCGGTACGATAAATCCTAATGTGAGTATCGTCAGGACGTGTACGAACAAACCCAGCCTCGAATCGAAAAAAGCTTTGATTACCAGAGGCAGTAAGGCATAAGGTATGATGTACAGATATGAGGGTTTGTACCGCAATATCAAAGTGGTCAGTACTGCCATGAATATCATATTGAACAGTACGAATGCCAATCCGGAAAGTTGCCGGAACAGTTCCGGCCGGTATTGTTTGATGAAGAAGTAGAGCATCAACAAGCTCAAACCTATCAATGCTGCGTAGGCAAGTGATAACCATACGGAGGAGCTGGTTCCGGTGCGTTTTTCATACTCTTTCTTGACCGATTGCAATATTTTATATTTTTCGTCATCTACCACACTGCCTTGGGAGATGATTAATTGCCCTTTCTTAACCAGCCCTCTGGTAGGGAGTATCCGGGCGAGTTCGTGCCGGAGCATTTCGCGGGTAAGTTCTTCATCCGGCAATACATTGGGCTGCCACAAGGCTTGTGCTTCCCTAATCTCTTTGTCCAGCGAATCCTTGGGAATATGCAAGCTGCCGAACAATTCCTCCAATGCCTGTTTCAGCCCGTCCGTACCGGTGATTTTTTTACCGGATATTTCGTACATATCCCTGCCTTGTACCAGGAATAACTTTCCCTGGTGTGGGGATAATGCTTCTGCCGTGTAGCCCGATTGGTACATCCGGATTATTCTTTCCCATCCGGGTTCGAACACGTCTTTTACGTATGGATATTCCGACAATAGTTTTTCTTTATATGCAGCGGCTTTTTTCAAACTTTCCCGGGTGATGGAATCGGAGAATTTGAAGTATAAAGCACGCTGCTTTATCTTTTCTTCTTTCTCCGTCTCTATCTCGGCAGCACTTTTCCGGATACCGAAATCAAAAGGGGCGTAAAAGTTTTCGTATTGCCAGGTTTGCCCCTTGCGAAACTCGTATTTGAAATGTTTTCTGTTGGGAAAAATATACACCAACAATATCCACACCCCTGCGAACAGTAAGTACCTGTTGATAGCGAGGTGTTGTTGGAATATTTTATTTATGAATGTTTTCCGTGCCATATATTCGACGTACAAATGTAGGACAAAATTATCAGAAAATACTTACTTTTGCCACGCCGTTCTCCGGCAGGGGGTGTTCGCCTGTGGCGTTCTGAGATGATACCCTTCGAACCTGGGCGGGTAATGCCGCCAAGGGAAAGATTCCGTACCATCGTATCCATCCCGGCTGGTTGGCGCTTGTTTCGTATCGACCAATTCATTTCTATCATGAAAAAAATTCTTATTATTACATTTATTGCTTGCTTTATTAATGCTTTTTCCCAACAAGAGCGGGACAGTGTCATCGATTTGGATGAAATCTTGCTGAAAAGCACACGCGTACATGACCGTGACCCGTTTACCCACACGGATTTGAAGGTAAAAAAAATCGAGTCGTTGAACCTGGGGCAAGATTTGCCGGTGTTGCTCTCGCAAATGCCTTCGGTAGTCACTACCAGCGATGCAGGGGCAGGAGTCGGCTATACCGGAATGAGAGTCCGCGGGTCGGATGCCACCCGGGTGAATGTCACCTTGAACGGTATTCCCTTCAACGATGCCGAAAGCCATGGTACGTATTGGGTGGATTTGCCCGACTTCATTTCATCGGTAGATGATATCCAATTACAACGCGGAATAGGAACTTCTACCAACGGGGCGGCGGCATTCGGGGCGACCATGAGCCTCAAAACCGGAGACCCTTCCCCGGATGGCTTTGCTGCTACCTCGCATTCCTACGGATCTTTCAATACACGGAAGCACAACATCCGGTTCGGGTCGGGAATTCACAATGGCTTCTACGCCCAAGGGCGCCTGTCGAGAATCTATTCCGACGGCTATATCGACCGCGCATTTTCCGATTTGAAGTCCTTCTTTACCGAAGCGGGATATACTGACGAACACACACAGGTGAAAGCCCTCTTCTTCGGCGGACACGAACGGACGTACCAAGCCTGGTACGGCACCCCGGAATGCATTATTGACGACGACCCGGCGGAAATAGAAGCATTTATCGAAAGAAATTATTTGAACGACGACGAAGCGGAAAATCTCCGGCATTCGGGACGTACGTATAATTATTACACCTATGAAAACCAAGTGGATGACTACCTGCAAAACCACTATCAATTGCATTTCTCACGTGTGGTTATGCCCGGACTCACCGCTCAAATTTCCCTGAATTATACCTATGGAACCGGGTATTACGAACAATACAAAGACGGAGAATACCTGTCGGAGTATTTTAACAACTCCGCTGACGGCGAACAAGGAGACGTAGTCCGGCGCAAATGGCTCGCCAACGATTTCTATGCCATGGTCTATTCGTTGAACTACAAGAATAAAAAAATCGACCTGTCTTTCGGTGGGGGGTATAACCGCTACGAAGGCAGGCATTTCGGAAAAATCATTTGGGACTCATTCCCCTCCGCCATACCCACAGGGACAGAATATTACCGGAACAAAGGGGACAAAGACGACTTCAATACCTACCTGAAAACCTCATTGCTTTTCGATTCGGGTTGGCGCTTGTCAGGCGATGTCCAAATCCGTACGGTCAACTATAAAACCACAGGAATAACAGCTGATTTGTTACCTGCTTCCGTCGATGCGGAATACGTGTTTTTCAACCCCAAAGCCGGTATTTCATACCAGTGGAACAGGATTAAGTCGGCTTATCTGTCCGCCGCTATCGGACACCGCGAACCCAATCGCGATGACTTGGTGAAAAATCCTCTGAAACCCGTACCGGAGAAAATGCTCGATATCGAAACCGGTTACAGGACCCGAAGCGGTTCCTGGTATTCGGAAGTGAATTTCTACTTCATGGGGTACCGCGACCAACTCGTATTGACAGGTGCCTTGGATGATGTGGGGGACCCTATCCGCCAGAACGTAAAGGATAGTTACCGTACCGGTATCGAATGGCAAGGAACATATAACCCCGGCGGGAAATGGGCATTTACCGCCACGGCAGCCATTAGCCGGAACAAAATTTCCTCCTATGACCACTATGTGTATGATACACAATACGACCCCGCTACCTGGGAAACGGTCAGTACCGCGGCGGTAGTCACCACTTACCACGATACCGATATCTCCTTTTCCCCTCCGGTGGTGGCGGGCGGAACGGCTAGTTACCATCCGTGGGACAATTTGGAACTCAAACTGATATCCAAATATGTAGGTAAACAGTACCTCGACAATACCTCGAACGACGACAAGTCATTGGACCCGTATTGGGTCAATAATCTGAATATCAGTTATTCTGTAAAAACATCCCTGTTCGATGAATGGAATGTTTATCTGCTGTTCAACAATATTTTGAACCGGTTATACGAATCCAACGGATATACCTATTCTTATTATTACAGACCCGTAGGCTCACAAGCACCTCCGGTGACGGAGAATTTCTATTATCCGCAAGCGGGCTTTCACCTGATAGGCGGGGTCAGTATTAAGTTGTAGTTTGGGAAATAATCCGTATTGAACCATGATATAAACGGGGCGCTGCCTGACTTGTCAGGCAGCGCCCCGTTTGCATTTCCCCGCCGGGCGGGGGATACGCTTATCCCATTTATTCATTGAAAGCGATATATCCGGGGATAATGCCGGTATTGTATGTCGCTTCTATACTATTGTTCCCGGTATCATATACTTGTAAGATTCCTTCTGATAAATAGTCGAGGGCATCCAGGGTGTATATTTTCCCGTTGTGGATTGTCATATAGTAGTAGTAACCTTGTAATCCGGTAATTGCTACGGGAGTTCCAATGGGTTCGGTTGCGGCAGCGTAATACACTGTACCATTGAGGTAGTAATACAAATTATCCTGGTATAAGCCGAGGAAATCCGGGTGTTCGTTTTGTCCGAAAGCATGTGTATAGCTTACCGCACCGTTGGTGATCTTTACCAGTGCACCGGGTGTTTCCGCATCCGCCCATGCAGGTTTTCCACTACAAAGCACATACAGGCTTCCGTCAGCGGACAAAGCCATACTGCCGGGCACATAATATCCCAGGTCTATTTGTTGCTCCACTTCTTGTGTCGAGGTGTCTATCACGCTGATTTGGTTGCCGAACCCCCATCCTCCTTTGAGTGCTACATAGAGTTTTCCGCCGTTGATGATCATTTGCTCGGGACCTTCTCCTACGGGGATGGTATGGGTGATGCTGTGGGTGTTCAGATCCACCACGGCGATAAAGTCGTCTTCCGGATTCGTAGCATCGCCCCAGTTGCTGATATATCCTGTATTGCCTTCGGCAATAAAATACCGTGGGTTGTTGATGCCACTGCCTTCCAAGGTGTTGGTTTTTTCAAGGGTATGCCGGTTGACCACTACGACCTTATGTGAATTGTTCACCACGATATAGGCATAATTTCCCACCATATACATCGACTGGACAATGTCGCCCAGCTGCTCGCCGTTGACAGCCGAATAGACGTTTTGTGTGATTTCGCCCGCATCGTTGATATAAGACAATGAGCCGTTTCCTTGCCCGAAGTTCCCTTGGTTGCATACGAAATATCCTCCGGAATACGGTCCTTCTGTAATGACGGACAGATTCGTGACGGTCATATCGTCCTCTTCGAAGCTATTGTCATCCGACAAATCGCTTATTTCATATCCCGCATCGTCCAATGCGGTGACTGTGGCTTGGTTGCTGATGCTTCCTTCCGTGACATCGGTGAAGGTCAGGGTATAGGAATGTTCGTAAGTGACAGTAAGTCCCGGGGTGAGAACCGCATCCAAATGGACGGCGTTCATGCCTATCCTTCCGTCATGGAGGGTCAACCCGGTCAGGGTGGTATTGCCCAGGTTTTTGATTTGGAAGGAATAAGTGATTGTTTCGCCCTGTTGGGCAATGTTATCGCCGTTTTCATCGTTGAATTGAGCTGTTTTTATCAATCCTATGGCGCTGACATTACCGGTGCCGGGCGCTTCCGGTTCCGTACAGGATGAATAAAATGACATAACAATGAGCAAGGTGGTGTAAATCAGGTGTTTTAACTTCATGGTAATTGGTTTTGTTTAGATTGGATTATAGGTTAATTATCACACTTCCCCGGTAATGTCTGCCCGGCATGGGGCGGTCGGGGATGATTTGGTAATGTTTGTCGAATAGATTTTTGATTTCGGTTTGCAAGGTGATTTTATTTTTCCAAAGTGTTCTCGACAGGATGAGTTCATGGTAGCCGTATCCCGGCAAATGCATGGTTTGACTGGTCGTCGTATAGATTTTTCCGGTATAACGGTACCCCCAATCCATACGCCATTTGCCGGAAACGGCGGAAACAGAAGCTCCCCATTGATGCAATGGAATGTAAATGAGTTGTTTGCCGGTACCGGCATTGATAGATGAGGTATATCGGTAGTAAGCGGAGATATCCGCATTGCCTCCGGGAATGGGGATGTTTATGCCTGTCCCGGTTTCCAGGCCTTTCATCTCGGTATCGAGGATGTTTTCCGGTTGCCACAAGCCGTTGGCTCCGGGGACCCACCGGATCAGATTGGATGCCCGCGTATAATATGCTTCTACGGAAAGAAAGAAATTTTCCCTGTCACCCGCCAGATAACCTCCTTCTACCGTATGGCTGTATTCCGGTTTGAGACCGGGGTTGCCACCCGTGGTCCAATATAAGTCGTTGAAGGTAGGCAGGCGGAAGTTCGAGGAAATACCTGCGGAAAAACGGTGTTGCTTACGGGGCTGCCAGCTAATGTCCGCAGCATACGTCCACGGAATTGCATAACCGGGGGATAGGTCCTTCCGGACGTGGAGGTGGTAATGGAAGCTACGGGACAGCCGGTGGTATATTCCGCCGTGAAAGGCAAAGATATCGCGTGTATGGGAGTCGATATTATCCCCTTCGCCGGCGGTTTTTTCATAGCTGGCTCCCCCGCTGGCTGTCAGATGGTTGAGCAGGGCATAAGCTGTATTGTACCGGATGGTGAAACGCCTGCTTTCGTTAGTTGAAACCTGTTCCGGATACCGGGTATCGGTCATAAAACGGTAGTTTTCGCCGGTGAGAGCCGCTTGCAGGTGGTTTTTCCATTTGTTTCGTTTGAATTTCCATCCGGTCGTGATGCCGGTATTTTTTTGTTGCAAATGGGAAAATGCCGGGGCATGAACCGTACGTGACAAGTTTCTGCCGGAGGATATCCAGATGCCGTGCAGGTAGAAGCGGTCGTTTTTTTTCGTGCGGAATCCGGCGCCGGCAGTGGCGGAGAAGTTCCGTATTTCCCCGTTTTCGTTTATTATATCAAATCCGGGAAAGGGGTAATCATTGTCAGAATACAGATAGTGTAGCGCTGTTCTGGCGGCAAAACGCTTGCTCCCGTATCCGGCTTTTACGGCGGTTGAATACGTATCGAAACTACCGGCGGTTATTCTCGATTTGAATACATAGCCACTTTGGAAGTCCAGGGTATTTTGCAAGTTCAACGCCCCGCTCATGGCGCCGCTTCCGAGCATGACACTGCTACCGCCTTTGCGATATACCAATCCGTCGAATACGGTGGGGGACAGGCTGTTGAAATCCACCTGCCCGTTTAGTGCCGAATGAAAACGGATGCCGTTCCAATACACTCCCGTATGCGAAGCATACGCCCCCCTCGATGATACGGTGGATAACATGCCGTTTCCGTATTCTTTGAAAAACAAATGCAAGTGTTTTCGTCCTGCACGGGTTAGGTTTTCTCCCAGTGCAAAAAGAGTGGAGTCACCCACCTGGACAAGCCGGCTATCCTGTCTGTCAACCGGTGAGAACGGTGAGACGAGAAGGACTGAATCGAGTTGTTCGATGTGGGGGGAGTTTGCGTGTTGGGCAGACAGGCTAACAGCCGTTAGTAATAAGGACAATATGAGGTGAAACCGGTGCTTCATGATACTCGTTTTTCCTCCGAAAACGGTGAAATATCGATGATGATAAGGCAGGTTTCCTGGCTTGCGTCTTCCGGAAGCACCTTCCCATTCCGGTAAAGGAACAGTGGTGGAAAAAATCTCCGGAAGCATTCCCGGAATACCGGGAACAGAGCTTACAGTTGCGGGGACAGCTCCGGATTTTCACCGGATTCCCTACACCTAATCACCGGACAAATATAATAATAATCCCGGTAGAGGCGCAACATTTTGTGCCTCTACCGGGATTATTCAAATTTATTAACGCGAATAAAAACGTAAAATGATGTTTTTTCTGATATTGTGAGGTAGAGGCGCAACATGTTGCGCCTCTACCTATTTCCATTTTTTCCGTTCCTTGTCGAACACCGCAAGACCTCCGGGGAATCCCAAGGGTTCGAATCCCAATTCAACGGTGGCTTTGTCCAGCATGAATCCCGTTTGCGGCGGGCGGGGTGCGATTTGGTTCAATTGTCCGGAAGTGACCGGAATGATTAAATCCGTATCCAGTCCGTAATGCAATGCAGTACGTTTTACCATTTCGTAGATGCTCATCAGGTCGTTTCCCGAAATATGATAAGTACCCGTAGCTTGTTTTTCCATAGCCAGCAAACAGGCTTCGGCAAGATTTCCCACATAAGTGGGCATCCGGAATTGGTCGGTTACGATATTGATTTTTTTTCCTTGCCGGAGCATTTCGGTAGCCCACAGTACCAGGTTGCTTTTTTTCATACCCGCCACTATGCCATATACGAGAATGGTGCGGATGATGGTATGGCGGTTACATTTTTCCCTGACTATTTTTTCCGATTGCACTTTGGTGAGCCCGTAATGGTTGATGGGGTTTACGGCGTCTGTTTCCCGGTACAGCCCTCGTTTGCCGTCGAATACGAAATCGGTGGAGATATGTATCAGATGCGTATCGAGGTCGGCGCAGACGTCAGCCAGGGCGGAAACGAAGTGTACGTTGACTTCCGTACATTCTTCTTTGTTTTCTTCACAATAGTCCACCCGTGTCATTGCCAGTGCATTGATGACGAAGTCGGGTTGTATCAGGTTGAGTTGCCATTTGATGCTTTTCATATTCCGGATATCCAGGGCAAAATAGCGTTCGTCCGGCAACAGCGGGTTTCTGTTCCCGCCGGCTGCCATGGCGTATATTTTGTATTCCGGATGGGC
>CAZQPD010000149.1:0-7429 GCA_964595235.1 uncultured Polaribacter sp. | reverse complement strand
ATTCCTTCATGCCACATATCCACGGCTATCTTTACCATGGCGGCACCGGTTCGCTTTCCCGTCCGGGTCTGCAAGAGCCACAACCTTCCTTCCTGAATGGTAAATTCGAGGTCTTGCATATCGCGGTAATGCCGTTCCAATCTACGCTGGGTATCGAACAATTCTGCAAAAGCCCCCGGCATAGTCTCTTCTAATGACGGATAATGTTTTGCCCTTTCTTCCTCGCTAATTCCTGAAAGTTTTGCCCAACGGCGCGAACCTTCCAAGGTAATCTGTTGCGGGGTTCTGACACCTGCTACGACATCCTCCCCTTGCGCATTGATAAGGTACTCCCCGTTGAAAATATTTTCCCCGGTTGCGGCATCACGGGTAAAAGCCACACCCGTGGCGGAATTATTACCCATATTACCGAAAACCATCGCCTGTACATTGACCGCCGTACCCCAACCGGACGGTATGCCGTTTATCTTACGGTAATATTCCGCCCGTTCGTTGTGCCAACTGTCGAACACCGCCATGATAGCACCACGTAGCTGTGTCATGGGGTCTTCCGGGAACACCCGCCCGGTTTTTTCCAATATCAATTCTTTGAACTTACGAACGAGGTGCCTTAAATCATCCGTAGTGAAATCCGCATCACTGCTGTAATTTTTTCCGGCTTTCAGCTTTCCAATCAATTCCTCGAAAGGGTCGATATCATCTTTGTCTTCCGGCTTCAATCCCATCACCACATCGCCGTACATCTGAATGAAACGGCGGTAGCTGTCCCAGGCAAAACGAATGTTGTCGAAACGCTTGCCCAAGCCCTCTACAATGGTATCATTAAGTCCCAAATTCAAAACGGTATCCATCATGCCGGGCATAGAAACACGGGCACCGGAACGCACCGAGAGTAAAAGCGGATTTCCGGGGTCTCCGAATTTCGCTCCCATGATATCTTCTATACGGGAAAGATTTTCTTTTATCTCCGGTTCAATCAGACCATATAGTTTTTCCTCTCCTATTTCGAAATATTTATTACACGCCTGTGTGGTAATGGTAAAACCCGGTGGTACGGGAATCCCCAATTTACTCATTTCAGCGAGATTCGCCCCTTTTCCTCCGAGCAGGTTTCGCATGGTAGCGTCTCCTTCTGATTGTTTACCCCCAAAAAAATATAAATGCTTGATACTCATATTAGTCGAATGGATTATTTTTAAAAAACAAATATATATTAAAATCCGGGGACAAAAAACAGTTTTTGTCAGATATTGACAGAGAAGGAATAATACAAGTATCCGGGGATGATGACAATCACAAGGGCGGAGCCGGAAGAACCTGTCATCACGGACGAACGACGTTTGTAGAGACGCCCAATTAGGGCGTCTCTACAAACGTCCTTTGTGCCTGCACCGTGTTCTTGGTGGTTGGCAAAAGATTTCTCCCTACGGTCGAAATGACACGCCCCCTAACTATCCACTCACAACTCACAACTATCAACTAAAAAAGTTTTTTCAGCAGACCCTATTTATCCGGAGAAAAATCATATTCCCGTACCAAATTCCCTTTGACGTCGTACATTTTCCATTTGCCGGCAGGCTTCCCCTTTTTATATCTTCCCCTGATTTTTATTTTCCCGTTGATATGATATTCTTTGTATTTGCCGTGGGGCATACCGTCTCTCAACGGAACCTTTCTCTTAATCCGCCGGTCGGAATAATATTCTACAAATACCTTATCATCGAGGTTTTGAGGATGTATGGGGGCTACCACAATGGTATCGGCCGGTTGTCCCCCGTTTTGCCGCTGTGGAATGGGGGAAGTACCGGCAGAAGCATTCCCTGGTTGACCGGTGGAATAAGGACTAAATTCCTCCGAATACAACCTTTCTTCCTTGGGCACTGCTGTCAATGACAGCCGGCTCTCGAACAATCCGTCATCCGCCGACATACTGGCACCCCACTGTGTAAACCCTTCTAAATACGATGCATTTGAGGTCAAAGCCCGTTTTTGCCTCCCTTCCGGTCCGGCTGCAATCCACCGTATCAGAGCAGGGGTATTGACATAGAGGAATACATTAGACTCTTTGTCGAGATGGCCCGCAAATGTCTGAAAATACTTGGCACGGTGCAGTGTCCTTTTTTCCCCGTACTGGGAAATGACATATTTCAATGTATTAGGATGCGATGCAAATACCACATAATCACCAATATAAGTAAAATATGGCTCTGTGATACCATCGAAATACCCGCCGAGAAACATCTTAAAAAATCCCTTGATGGACAAATAGTAAATTTCGTGTTCTTTAAAACGGATCTGTTTGAATTTCACAGGAGTTTTCTTACGGATTTGCCGGGTAATATATGCCAACCGTTCCCTTGCCCGTGCTTTATTTTTGGTTTTCAGAACCAAAACATTTGCATCCAATCCGGCGACAGATTCCGGTATGGCGACGGAAAACAAAGCGATTTCATCCCCTACCCAATCATAAAAGTCCCTCTGTATATCGATATCCAACAAGCGCTCCACATCCGAAACTTTGTCCCGGTACGCCGCATACGAACCCCTGTTTTTCAAATTTTCCTCCACCCGGCTGTATAGCTTGTCGAATTCTCCGTACTGGATGCCGAGATAATACATACTCCTCTCCGGAGCGATATCCAATGCCCCGGGTGTTCCCTTTCCGATACCGTGCAATGCCGTGATGATGCTTCCGTAACGGTCGTTTCCGGCAGTGTATCCCGTAGCCCGGAGTGTTCTGCCGTCTATCGTAACATCGAACCCCGAAAATACCAGTGCCCGCATTACTCCGGGCAATACCGGTTGATCGCTTCCGGTCAAATACCGTATATACGAAGGCATGCCGGAATATTGAACATACACCCGGAAATGACCGCGAACGGGGGTCCGGCGAAAAACTTCGATAAATTTTAAATTCCTGCCTATCACGGGCTCGGTTTCTTGCTCTATGGAACGCTCAATCAAAGTATGGGTATATGAGAACAGTAGATTGTTCTTTATCACACTTACATACAGGGTTTCCCTGCTCTTCTTGTCGAATAGCTCCAAAATATCGATCCCTTTGTATGTCCGCTGTGTAACCCGGTACCCGCCATCCAATAAACCTGCAAGAAAGCTTTTGAATTGCAACAGATTGGATTTCTCCGCCATATCGACTATGTAGAGGTAACCGTATTTCGAAGTGCCTACAGGATGTACTGAAACGATCATGGGTTTTTCACCGATATAATCGAGTAAACGGCGGTTGGCATTTATCATGGAATCCAAATACTTCGCCTTTCCGTTTATTTCTTCGAAAAAAGGATGGGTGACGGCGTGCCGCCAAATGCCGCTCTCACGGAATTCATGCCATGCCGACAAGGGACGGTCCGTTGCGATAAAATACACCGCATCATCCGGAATCAAATACACGGAATTCATCGCAGGAGGACGCTTGGTGAAATAGCGGTAGCCTCCTGCCGTCAGCAATGCTGCCAGTACGAAGTATATCGCTCTTTTGACCCTGCGGTTTGACATGGTGATTTCAAAATATCCGGCAAACATTTCCCGGAAACGGGGGTATCCCATCAATGAAAGACGGGATAATCCTTGACCCTGCGTTTGATTTCTTTTTTGATTTTGCGGAGAAATTCCTCGTCGTCATGGTGCCGGATTACTTCATCGATGAAACCGGCTATCCACGGCATATCTTTTTCTTCGAGACCCCGTGTGGTCACCGCTGCCACACCTATACGAATCCCGCTGGTCACGAAAGGGGAACGGGTATCGAACGGCACCATATTCTTATTGACGGTGATATGTGCCTTTACCAATGCCTGCTCGGCTTGCTTGCCGGTGATGTTTTTATTTGTCAAATCCACCAGCATCATGTGGTTGTCGGTACCACCGGATACAAGGTGGTAATCCAAGGCTTTCAGTTCGCGGGCGAGAGCAGCAGCATTCTTTTTGACCCGTACTTGGTAATGCAGAAAATCGTCTGCCAGTGCCTCCTCGAAGGCGATGGCTTTGGCGGCTATTACGTGTTCCAAAGGTCCTCCTTGCATACCGGGAAATACGGCTGAATTGACCAGGGACGACATGGGTTTTACCGTTCCGTTTTTCAAACGTTCTCCTGCGGGATTATCGAAATCGTTTCCCATCAATATTAGCCCGCCCCGCGGACCCCGGAGGGTTTTGTGGGTCGTCGTGGTGACGAAATGAGCGTGGGGAACAGGGTCGTTCAGCAGCCCTTTGGCTATAAGCCCAGAAGGATGTGAAATATCCGCCATGAGCAATGCCCCGCATTCATCGGCTATTTGCCGGAAACGGGCAAAATCAATATCCCGCGGGTAAGAGGAAGCGCCGGCTACGATCAGTTTCGGCTTTTCCTCCAATGCCCTGCGACGGAGCCCGTCGTAATCTATGTATCCGGTATCTTTATGAACGCCGTAAGAAACGACACGGTACAATTTCCCGGAAAAATTGACCGGCGAACCGTGGGTCAAATGCCCTCCGTGCGCCAAGTCAAAGCCCATAAGCGTATCCCCGGGTTTTAGAACCGCTTGATATACAGCCATATTTGCCTGCGAACCGGAATGCGGCTGTACATTGGCATAGACGGCGCCAAACAGTTCTTTTGCCGATTCAATGGCGTGCTTTTCTATCTCATCCACCACTTCGCAGCCCCCGTAATACCGCCTGCCGGGATATCCTTCGGCGTATTTGTTGGTCAGTACGGAACCCATGGCTTTCAAAACGGCTTTGCTGACATAGTTCTCGGAGGCGATAAGTTCCAGACCGTTTTTCTGGCGTTTGAGTTCTTTTTTTATTAATTTGAATACAATGGATTTTTGCATAGCGGTTATTTTCCGTTGAAATCGTGATTTTTATACCATTCAAAGGCTATTTCCAAGCCTTTTATCAGGTTTATTTCGGGGTAATACCCCATTTTATCATAGGCTTTTGAGATATCGGCGAGCGAATCCCTTACATCGCCTTCACGGGCAGGACCATAGACGGGTTTGGCTTTGGTTCCGGATATCCGGGCAATAACCGACCAGAGTTGGTTGAGACTGGTACGGTTTCCTACGGCGATATTATACACTTGATTGGCAGCTTCTTTGGGTGCAAACATCGCTTTGATATTGGCTTGAACGGCATTTTCCACAAAGGTAAAATCCCTGGTTTGTTCTCCGTCGCCGTGAATCTCGGGCGATACGTTTTCAATAGCTGCTTTCATAAACAGCGGAATGACCGCCGCATAAGCGCCGTGAGGATCTTGCCGGGGACCGAATACATTGAAATACCGGAGTCCTATGGCATCCGTTCCGAATATCTTACCGAACACACCGGCGTACAGTTCATTGACGTATTTGGTTACGGCATAAGGTGACAGCGGCTTTCCGATGCGTTCTTCCACCTTGGGGAGGTCGGTACTGTCACCGTAGGTAGAGCTCGACGCTGCATAAACGAACCGCCGTACCGATGGGGTTTCGCTGGCGGCAAGTAACATATTGAGAAATCCGGTGGTATTGACCTCATGAGTGGTCAACGGGTCGTTTATCGAACGTGGAACCGAACCCAATGCCGCCTGGTGCAAGACGAAATCCATTCCCTGTACCGCCTTCCGGCAGGTATCCGCATCCCTGATATCACCCTCTATCAATTCGAAATTTTCTCTTCCGAGAAATGCCGATATATTTTCGCGTTTTCCGGTGGAAAAATCATCCAACACCCTGACTTTTCCGGTTTGGTATTTCAAAAGGTATTCTGCGATGTTGGAACCGATAAAACCTGCTCCACCGGTTATCAATACCGAAAAATCCTGCAAATTCTCATTGTGAAAGATACTGTCGTACATAATTATAAGGGGTTATAATCTCATATCGGACGCTTCTTTCGGCAAGAGCCCTTTTACATCGAACAATACATGCGGATCCGTAGCAAGTGCTTTTATGTTCATTTCTTTGAACTCCTTATGTGCCACGGCGAGAACAATAGCCTGGTAACCTCCGCTCAAAGAGTCCTCACCGGTAATCAGGTCCAAACCGTATTCTTTCTTCACTTCACCGACGGACGCCCAAGGGTCGAACACATCGACGGACAGACCGAAGCTTTTCAGCTCTTCTACCACATCGATGACCCTGGAATTCCTGATATCCGGGCAGTCTTCTTTGAAGGTTATTCCCATGACCAGGGCTTTACTCCCTTTTACCGGAATATCTTTCTTTATCATCAACTTTACCGTTTGTTGGGCTACGAAAGGTCCCATGCTGTCGTTGAGGCGCCTTCCCGAAAGTATTATTTGGGGATTATAACCCAATTGGATAGCCTTATCGGCTAAATAATAAGGGTCCACCCCGATACAGTGCCCACCGACCAATCCGGGGGTGTATTTGACGAAGTTCCACTTGGTATCTGCGGCGTCTAACACTTCTTGTGTATCGATACCCATCAGATTGAATATTTGCGACAATTCATTGACGAAAGCAATATTGATATCCCGCTGTGCATTTTCGATGACTTTCGCCGCTTCAGCCACTTTGATAGAGGACGCTTTGTAGGTGCCGGCATCTATAACTTCGTTATACAATGCATCGATTTTACCGGCAATTTCCGGGGTCGAACCCGAAGTGATTTTTAATATTTTTTCCACCGTACGCTCTTTATCCCCCGGGTTAATCCTTTCAGGCGAATAGCCTGCAAAGAAATCCTCGTTGAATTTCAAGCCGGATTCTTTTTCCAAAATCGGCACACATTCTTCTTCGGTAGCACCGGGATATACGGTGGATTCGTAAATGACGATATCCCCCTGCTTCAACATTTTCCCTACCGATGTGCTTGCCGCATACAGATAACTGAAATCCGGCTTACGGTTAGCATCGACAGGAGTGGGAACGGTTACGATAAATATATTCGCCTCTCTGATATCATCCGGTTCGCTGGTACAATAAAGTCCTGGTTTCATTTTTAAGTCGTCCGGACCGGATACGAGAACCTCTTTGAGTTTGTCCTGTTCTACTTCCAGGGTCATATCGAAAGCCGTGCGCAATTGTGATACCCGGGTCTCATTAACATCAAAACCAATGACGGGAAATTTGCGGGCAAAAGCCACGGCTAATGGCAACCCCACATATCCTAATCCGATAATAGCAATTTTATCCTTTTTCATATTGTTGTTGTTATACGTCAGACGAATTGCAAAAGTATATAAAATATACCTGTAAAAAATAGCCTTTTATCTTTTTTTATAAACAAAATCCCGGTAACGGCATCCAATCCGCTACCGGGAATATGATATTTTTTCACCCCCCTACTCTTCTTCTTCCAACACTTCCGGGTTAACAATTTCGAACTCGGTACGGCGGTTTACCGCATGCTGTTCGTCGGTGCATTTTACCCCGTCCACACAGCCGTTGAGTATCTGCGTCTCTCCGTATCCCTTGGCGTA
>CAZQPD010000148.1:0-9707 GCA_964595235.1 uncultured Polaribacter sp. | reverse complement strand
TTACATTAATGACACTCTCATCACCTACAGTACGGTATTCATCTTCAGCACCTACATAGGAAAAATGTAATATATCTCCTTTTTTTGCTTCGATGGAGTACTTCCCGTCGAAATCGGTTTCGGTACCTTTGTCCGTACCTTTGATAGTAATGTTGACACCGGGTAATGGTCCGGTTTCGTCCGATACGGTTCCGGTAATGACTTTCTGTGCGAATAAGCCGGTGAAGCTCACTGCGAGAAATGCCACCACCATCCAATAGAACTTTGTTTTCATATGGTTGAACTTTATGGTTAGTTAAAAAAAAACGGTCAAATATAATGATTAAATTCTTAATAATAAGCTTGACCTCATTTTCATAGAAGCTTGATATTGCAAAAGGTTGCTTGAAATACGTATCAGAATTTCCCGGAATAGCGGATATGCAACCGGCTTGCATGCCAATGCAGCCCTTCGGCAGCAGTCATTCCCGCCGCCCATTCGATGTGAATCTCACCGTTTTTTACTTCGTATCCGTACCCGATCCCGGGAGCAAAGGCAGTAACAGCATTACCGTAGGGTGGACTTATATAACCCGTATCGGCAAACAGACTGAATTCATGTGTCCTTGACGGGCGGTAACGATAGGAAGGTCTTGCCAAAAAAAAGTATTTCCCCGCGAAATAATCCTCCGGAAACCCCCGGATACTGTACGCTCCACCTGTTTTGAGAAGTTCGTTGGGGTAGTATTGTTCCGAAAACAAATATGCTGCTTCCAATTGTAAATCCAAAATTTTATGATTCCGGAAAGCGTATGAAAAACGATACTGCGACGCGGATTCCCATTGTCTTTCTCCGAGTCTGTTTCCGAGTGTTAACATTTGGTAAAACCCCCACTGCCACTTCCCGGATGATTTCCGGTCGAACGAGACATTAATGCCGAAACGGTGGGTATCGAAACCGGTACCGGCATCCGTATTGTCCGAAAACTGTTGATATTGCCATACTCCCCCTATTTTCCAGTGGCGGTCGAGCAGATATCCGGTCGAAACGCCAGTGCGGAAGTTTAACGCACTGCTGTCGATACGTTCTATTTTCAAACTCCCGCTTGCCCATAGCGGGGTGCGGGCTATGTATGGCTGCCGGTATTCCAATGACAATTTGCTAATAAGTTCACCGGGTATCCAGTTCAGACGCAAACTCTCCCCGTGGTCGAAAATATTGTTCAGGGCTACATGAATATTCCCCGACAATACCAATTTCCTTTTCTCCTCCGGAGAAATTTTGAACCCCAACAACCCGTCGAAACGGTTGCCCTTTATCTTTTTCAGATAATAAAAAACATAAGTACTGTCTTTGGTAAACAATATTTCGGGAGGTCTAATACTGCTGATTGTTCCCGAACGGATTATTCTTTCAGGAGCTTCGTGTAGCAGGGATAGATTCAATACATCTCCGCGGTAAACCCCCGTTAATTGCGAAAGCAATGCGGTGGGATACCTTTCGTATCCTTTTATGATAATCGTATCGACAAAACGCCTTCGAAAAGTATCGACACCAGCCCGGGCTATGAGTATGCTGTCACGCCGGGCGATATCCTGCAAACGAATGCGCGCAAAGGGAAACCCTTCATCCGAGTAGCGGAGTAAGACGCGGTACAGACAATCTTTCAGAAGCCGGACAGGAGCGCGGCAAGTGTCTTTTTTTCTGCCGGACGAAGGCAATGCAATATGGATACTGCGTATGGGATTATCCAGACCAGAAATAGAGAACGTACTGTCGTTCATACGGCGCCATTCCGCATCGATATATCCTTCCGTGTACTGTTGTTGAATCAAAGAATCGATAGAAAAAGAGCGGCTGTAATATACCGTATCGCTCCTTTGTTGAGACCAAATAAAGAAATACGGAATGACACCCGCTACAAGCAGGATACACCTATTATATATATATTGGAAATTCATTTGGCGGTTTGTGCAGGTCAAAATTACGCTTTTCATTACAACCGGATAATCCGGTGAATAACCGGTTCGAAAAAAAACCAAAAAACCCTTGCATATATAAATAATTGTATTACATTTGCACCCTCATTCTCAAGAATGGGAAAATCAAGGTAATACCTGAATTAATAACGAGTAAATTAATAATAAAGTATGCCAACCATACAACAATTAGTCAGAAAAGGAAGGAAGAAAACGGCTAAGAAGAGTAAATCGGCTGCTTTGAATGCTTGTCCGCAAAGGCGGGGCGTCTGTACACGTGTGTACACGACCACTCCAAAAAAACCTAACTCGGCGATGAGAAAGGTGGCAAGGGTACGCCTCACCAACGGAAATGAAGTGAACGCTTACATTCCCGGCGAAGGACACAACCTTCAAGAGCACTCGATAGTATTAGTCCGTGGAGGCAGGGTAAAAGATTTGCCCGGGGTTAGATACCATATTGTCAGGGGGGCTTTGGATACTGCCGGTGTAGAAGGCAGAACCCAAAGGCGTTCCAAATACGGTACCAAACGGCCCAAGAAGAAATAACATAGCCGGATTGACCGGATAAACCCGAATCGAAATACCAATCCGCTGTGTCGCCTCCCGCAGATGCGATAGAGGGGATTGTATGTCATAACACATATAAAGTTTTTCATAATGAGGAAAAGAAAAGCGAAAAAAAGAGTTCTGTTGCCCGATCCCAAGTTCAACGATCAACTGGTAACACGATTTGTAAACAACCTGATGTGGGACGGAAAAAAATCCGTCGCCTTCAAGGTATTCTACGATGCCTTGGATATCGTAGAACAACGTAAAACCGAGGAAGACAAAACCGCCTTGGAAGTATGGAAAGAAGCCCTGTCGAACGTCATGCCGCAAGTAGAGGTGCGAAGCCGTAGGGTGGGAGGTGCCACTTACCAGATACCGCGCCCTATCCGCCCCGACCGTAAGGTTTCCATGGCTATCAAATGGCTCATCGGTTTTGCGCGCAAGCGAAACGAAAAAACCATGGCACAAAAACTCGCCGCCGAAATACTGGCAGCAGCCAAGGAAGAAGGAGCCGCCGTCAAGAAACGTATCGATACACACAAAATGGCAGAAGCCAACAAAGCATTCTCACATTTTAGATTCTAAATATTATCATGGCAAGAGATTTAAGATATACGAGAAATATTGGGATTGCAGCCCACATCGATGCCGGAAAAACCACCGTCACCGAGCGGATATTGTACTATACCGGTATCAGCCATAAGATAGGCGAAGTACATGATGGTGCCGCTACGATGGACTGGATGGAACAAGAACAGGAAAGGGGAATTACCATCACTTCGGCTGCCACCAAATGTACCTGGAAATACAACGGAGAAGATTATACGGTCAATATCATCGATACTCCGGGACACGTGGACTTCACCGTAGAAGTGGAACGCTCTTTACGCGTACTCGATGGTGTCGTTGCCCTGTTCAGTGCGGTAGATGGCGTGGAACCACAATCCGAAACCGTATGGCGCCAAGCCGATAAATACAAAGTGCCCCGCTTGGGCTTTGTCAATAAAATGGACAGGCAAGGAGCCGACTTCTTCGGAGTATGCAACCAAATAGAAGAAATGCTCGGAGGAAATGCCGTGCCCCTGCAAGTGCCTATTGGTGCAGAAGATAAATTCAAAGGCGTTGTGGACCTTATTTCCAAAAAAGCCATCGTTTGGAACGAACACGATATGGGTATGACCTATGAGGAAATCCCCATCCCCGGTGACTTGGTGGAAGAAGTGGACAAATACCGCGCTCAACTCATCGAAGCCGTGGCAGAGTACGATGAAGCTCTGTTGGAAAAATTCTTCGAAGATGAGAACAGCATCACCGAAGAAGAAATAATCAGTGCATTGAGAGCAGCGACCATCGATATGAGCATCATTCCTATGTTCTGTGGTTCTGCCTTCAAAAACAAAGGTGTACAAGCTATGCTCGACGGCGTAATGCGCTTCCTGCCTTCGCCCGTCGATATAGAAGCTATTGAGGGAATTAACCCCAAGACAGAAGAAAAAGAAATCAGAAAGCCCTCCGTGGACGAACCTTTTGCCGCATTGGCATTCAAAATCGCTACCGACCCCTATGTAGGACGCTTGGCTTTCTTCAGGGTATATTCCGGTTCTTTGGCGGCTGGTTCACAAATTTTGAACAACCGCACGGGAAAGAAAGAACGTATCTCACGTATCTATCAAATGCACGCCAACAAGCAGCAACCCATTGATAAAATAGAAGCCGGGGATATAGGTGCGGGAGTCGGCTTCAAAGATTTGAGGACCGGTGACACCATTACCGATGAAGCCCATCCTATCGTTCTCGAATCCATGACCTTCCCGGAACCGGTTATCGGTATCGCCATCGAACCCAAAACCAAAGCCGATGCTGATAAACTCGGCGTAGGACTTGCCAAATTAGCCGAAGAAGACCCCACTTTCCAAGTGAGAACCGATGAAGCCTCCGGACAGACCATCATATCCGGAATGGGGGAATTGCATTTGGAAATTATCGTCGATAGGCTAAAGCGCGAGTTCAAAGTAGAAGTAAACGAAGGACAACCCAGGGTAGAGTACAAAGAAGCCCTTACACAAACCGTCCAACACAGGGAAGTATATAAGAAACAGACCGGTGGACGTGGAAAATTTGCCGATATCATCTTCGAATTGGGACCCGCCGACGAAGTGGATGGTGTAGTCCCCGAAGGTTTACAATTCGAATCCATCATCAAAGGAGGAAACATCCCCAAAGAATTCATCCCTTCTATCGAAAAAGGATTCAAAGAAGCTATGAAAAACGGACCTTTGGCCGGTTTTGAAATTGACAGTATGAAAGTAACCCTCACCGATGGTTCTTTCCATGCGGTCGATTCCGACCAATTATCCTTCGAAATGGCAGCAAAACTCGGTTTTAAAAACGTGGCTTCACAAGCAGGACCCGTATTGCTCGAACCCATGATGAAAATCGAAATCGTAACACCCGAAGAAAATATGGGGGCAATAGTAGGAGACCTGAACCGGCGCCGCGGACAAGTCAATGATATGTTCGACCGGGCAGGAGCCAAAGTCATCAAAGCCAAAGTGCCTCTGGCTGAAATGTTCGGGTATGTGACCACCCTGCGGACCCTCTCGTCAGGACGTGCGACATCCTCAATGGAATTTTCACACTACGAAGAAGTTCCGGCGAATATCGCTACGGAAATCATCGAAAAAAACAAAGGAATATAGCTCACCAAATTTAATAACAAAACCATGAGCCAAAAAATTCGCATCAAACTGAAATCTTACGACTACAACCTGGTGGACCGCTCCGCCGAGAAAATTGTCAAAACCGTCAAAAGTACCGGTGCTATCGTCAACGGTCCCATACCCCTGCCGACGAAGAAAAAAATCTTTACCGTGTTGAGATCACCACACGTCAATAAGAAATCCAGGGAACAATTTGTTCTCAATACACATAAGCGACTGCTGGATATTTACAGTTCATCATCCAAAACAATTGATGCGCTGATGAAATTGGAACTCCCCAGCGGTATCGAAGTGGAAATCAAAGCATATTAATCAATAAATAAAAACAAGTAATCATGCCAGGGTTAATAGGAAGAAAAATAGGAATGACCAGCCTGTTTGACGAGAACGGCAAGAACATACCTTGCACGGTCATCGAGGCTGGACCCTGTGTTGTAACCCAAGTCAGAACCAAGGACAAAGACGGCTATGAAGCCGTACAGCTCGGTTTCGATGACAAAAAAGAAAAGCATGCTACCAAAGCCGAAAAAGGACATTTCAAGAAAGCCGGTACATCGCCCAAACGCAAAGTCGTCGAATTCAAAGGTTTTGAACAGGAGTACAAACTGGGGGACGTAATCGACGTAAGTCTTTTTGAGAAAGGAGAATATGTCGATATTACCGGAATATCAAAAGGAAAAGGCTTTCAAGGAGTCGTAAAACGCCACGGTTTCGGCGGTGTAGGACAGGCTACTCACGGCCAACACAACCGTTTGCGCGCACCCGGGTCCATCGGTGCATCCTCATACCCGTCCCGTGTTTTCAAAGGAATGCGAATGGCGGGCAGAATGGGGGGTAAACGCGTTACCGTACAGAATTTACAAGTGTTGGAAGTAGTACCCGAAAAAAACCTTTTGATAGTAAAAGGCGCCGTACCGGGACACAAAAATGCTTACATAACCATACATAAGTAGTCATGAAAGTAGAAGTAGTAGATATAAACGGAAAAAAGACCGGTAAGAAAATAGAATTGCCGGATAGCGTGTTCGGTATCGAACCCAATGAACACGCCATATATCTCGATGTAAAACAACATCTGGCCAACCGCCGGCAAGGTACACACAAAGCCAAAGAACGCGGAGAGATAAAAGGAAGCACCCGGAAGATAAAACGCCAGAAAGGTACCGGTACCGCCAGAGCGGGAAGTATCAAAAACCCGCTGTTCAGGGGGGGAGGCCGTGTGTTCGGACCGCGTCCGCGTGGATATGGCTTTAAAGTGAATAAAAAAGTAAAAAAATTAGCCCGGAAATCAGCCTTAAGCCTGGCAGCCGGAAACGGCAAAATCATGGTGGTCGAAGCCTTCGAATTGGAACAACCCAAAACCAAAGATTTTGTCAATATCATGAAAGCACTGGACCTTGTCGATAAAAAAACACTGTTCGTGCTGGATAAATCAAATAATAATGTATATTTGTCGTCGCGCAATTTACCGAAGGTTAATGTCGTAAACAACACAAAACTAAATACTTACGGCATTATGAACGCAAACAAGATCGTGTTTTTCGACACGGCTGTAGAAGGGATTGTCGCTATTTTAGATGAAAAATAAACGGAAAAATGTTAGTATTAGTCAAACCTATCATCACCGAAAAGGCTACCAACCTCGCCGAGACACAGAACACTTACGGCTTTATCGTTCATAACAAAGCCAATAAGATTCAAATCAAAAAGGCGGTGGAAAAGAAGTACGGTGTCAAAGTACTCCACGTACGTACCATGAAGCAGCCCTATGAACGCAAGGTGAAATATACCAAAAAAGGTATTAGTGTCAGTAAAGTAGGGGGATACAAAAAAGCTTTTGTAAAATTGCCCGAAGGTGAACAGATAGATTTTTACAGTAATATTTAATGAATTGAAGTCATGCCTGTCAAAAAATTAAAACCCGTAACACCCGGTCAACGGTTCAGAATAGTCAACAAGTTCGACGAAGTGACCACCGACAAGCCCGAGAAGAGCTTGTTGGCACCCTTGCATAAATCGGGCGGAAGAAACAACAAAGGGAGAATGACCGTACCTTATCGAGGCGGGGGACATAAGAGAAAATACCGGATCATCGACTTCAAAAGGGACAAAGATAACATACCGGCGAAGGTAAAAAGCATCGAATACGACCCGAACAGGAGTGCATTCATAGCTCTGCTGTATTATGCCGACGGAGAAAAGCGTTACATCATCGCGCCCGCCGGTATAAAAGTAGGTCAGGAAGTCATATCCGGTGATTCCGTTCCTCCCGAAATAGGAAACGCCATGCCACTGAAAAACATGCCGATGGGATCGACGGTTTCCTGTGTGGAACTACGTCCCGGACAAGGTGCCGTGATGGCGCGAAGCGCCGGTTCTTTTGCCCAATTGGTCGCCAAAGAAGGAAAATACGTCACCTTGCGTCTGCCTTCCGGCGAAATAAGGTTGATATTAGGCACCTGCAAAGCTACCGTCGGTGTTGTGTCCAATTCCGACCACCAACTGTTAGTCAGTGGAAAAGCAGGCCGGAGCAGATGGCTGGGTAGAAGACCCCGTGTGCGCGCTACGGTGAAAAACCCCGTCGATCACCCGATGGGTGGAGGTGAAGCCAAAGCGACAGGTGGACACCCAAGGTCTAAAAACGGCATCCCGGCCAAAGGATATAAGACCCGGTCGAAGAAAAAAGAAAGTAATAAATTCATTGTAGAACGAAGAAAAAAATAACCGTACTTATGGCCAGATCATTAAAAAAAGGACCTTACGTGTACTATAAATTGGAAAGAAAAGTCCAAAAGAACCTCGAATCAGGTAAGAAAACCGTCATCAAAACATGGTCGCGGGCTTCGATGATTACCCCTGACTTCGTAGGTCAAACAATCGCTGTACACAATGGCCGCCAACATGTTCCTGTTTATATCACCGAGAACATGGTAGGTCATAAACTGGGCGAATTTTCACCCACCCGAACTTTTAGAGGACATTCCGGTAACAAAAAGAAATAGGTAAGATATGGGATCCAGAAAACACAAAGCAGCCGTCGCGCGCAAAGAAGCTAAAAAGAATGTATATATAGCCCGCCGGAGAGGTGTTCCTACTTCGCCGAGAAAAATGCGGTTAGTAGCGGACATGATTCGCGGATTACCCGTCGATAAGGCATTGAACATACTCAAATTGAGCGAAAAGGCAGCGTCCGTCGATATGGAGAAAACACTGCTTACCGCTATCGCTTCATGGCAGTCGAAAAATGAAGACGCCAACATCGAAGACGCCGGTCTGTACATTCAAGAAATTTATGTGGACAGCGCTTCCATGCTCAAACGTATCCAACCGGCACCACAAGGAAGGGCACACAGAATAAGAAAAAGATCAAATCACATAACCATCATTTTGGGAACACAAAACAACAGCTAAAAGAATATGGGACAAAAAACAAATCCGATAGGGAATAGAATAGGCATCATTCGCGGTTGGGAATCCAACTGGTTCGGCGGAAAGAATTACGGTGAGTACATCAAAGAAGACGACCGTATCAGAAAATACATTCACGCCCGGTTGGCGAAAGCAAGCGTCTCGAGAGTCATCATCGAACGCACATTGAAGTTGGTTACCATCACCATTACCACTGCCCGTCCCGGTGTCATTATCGGTAAAGCCGGTGCCGACGTGGACCTGCTCAAGGAAGAATTGAAAAAAATCACAGGAAAAGATATACAAATTAATATCCACGAAATCAAAAGACCCGAACTCGAAGCCAGATTGGTCGCCTCTAATATCGCCCGCCAGATAGAAGGACGTATTTCCTACAAGAGGGCGATAAAAATGGCTATAGCCAATACCATGCGAATGAATGCCGAAGGAATTAAAATTCAAATTTCCGGGCGCCTTAACGGCGCTGAAATGGCCCGCTCGGAAAGCTATAAAGAAGGACGTATCCCCCTATCGACCTTCCGGGCTGACATTGATTACGCATTGGTGGAAGCTCATACCACCTACGGACGCATCGGCGTCAAAGTATGGATTATGAAAGGCGAAGTATATGGCAAAAGGGATTTGTCACCCCTCTTGGGACTCGAAAAGAAATCGGGAAGAGGAAGAGACAAGCGCCGCAGAAGAAGAAAATAGATTTTTTAAAATATTGATAAATTGAGGTAAAATGTTACAACCGAAAAGAGTAAAATACAGAAGACCACAGAAAGGCAAAGGGAACATGAAAGGAAACTCCCACCGGGGACACCGTTTGTCCAATGGGACTTTCGGAATCAAATCCCTGGAACAGAATCTGATCACTTCCCGCCAGATAGAAGCTGCAAGGGTATCAGCCACCCGGTATATGAAACGTCAAGGGTCCCTGTGGATAAAAATATTCCCCGACAAACCCATCACCAAAAAACCCCTCGAAGTACGTATGGGTAAAGGTAAAGGTTCTCCGGAATATTTTGTAGCGGTGGTAAAACCCGGACGTATTTTGTTCGAAGT
>CAZQPD010000147.1:0-3274 GCA_964595235.1 uncultured Polaribacter sp. | reverse complement strand
AGAGAAGTAATATTAAATCAGACTACCGACGATTTTCATATTGTAAAATTATACAATGATACGTTAAGTGTGATAATCAAAGAAAAGAAATATGACCATAAAAAACATAAATTCGTTGAAGCCGTTGACTCATCAGGTATTGGTATAATATTGGTGGACGGAAAAGAAGCTTATGGGTTAGATTATGGTTCGAAAGAAGAATCATTATCAAGAGAAATCGACTATATTGATATCATAAACAAATCAAAAAAATACAGGATTTCTCGAAAATATTATTCAAATTGGTTTAATGCTAATATATATCCGAATAAAAGAAGTTTAAATGTATTTGTATTACCTTACAACAGAATAATTATTGATTTTATGGGAAGTGATGCCGCCGGATCATACAGGGCTGCGCTGATAATAAAAGACAATAAAGTAATTAAGAAATTAGAAGTGGCAGGTGCTTGGTAAAATACTTTTTTATACCCTGTGTCTTTGAAAAAAAGAAATCCACAAATTGTTATGAAAATAAAATAGACTCTGCCGAAAAACTCTCAAACACGAGAAATCTTTTATAGTTGATAGTTGTGAGTTGATAGTTAGGGCTCTGCTGAAAAACTATCAAACAAGTATAAGAGAATGAATTGCGCAATAATGTCAATAGTAAAATGCAAGAAAAATCGAGGTTTTATCCCCCGGAAAAAATACGGCTGGCACGATAAAAGCGGACGGCAGCATTTCACAAAAAAAGAATTACATTTGTAAGCGTACCGTTTATCAAAAGACTGCATCGCAATATGCTACACCACAAACTCATTCAGCCTTCGTCCATCGCCGTCATCGGTGCTTCGGACAAGCTATACACGCCCGGCGGGAAAGCCCTGTTCAATATCAAAGAAAGCCCTTTCTCCGGCAAGCTCTATGCCGTCAACCCGAAAGCCGGTGAAATTCAAGGCATCACCTGCTACCGCGACGTCCGTGAGCTACCACCTGTCGATACGGCTATCTTGGCCATTCCCGCGCGGCTCTGTCCGGAAACCGTACGTATCCTGGCAGAGGAAAAAGACACCAGGGGATTCATCATCTATTCCGCCGGATTTTCCGAATTGGACGAACAGGGTGCCCGGTGGGAACGCGAAATAGCCCGGATAGTCGATGCTTGCGAAGGTACGCTACTAGGACCGAACAACATCGGTCTGATGAACCCCCACTACGCCGGCGTCTTTACCTCACCCGTTCCGACTCTGTACGAAGGAGGCATCGATTTCATTTCGGGCTCGGGGGCTACCGCCGTGTTTATCATGGAAATGGCTTTGACACGCGGGCTCCGTTTCCACTCGGTATTCAGTGTCGGAAATTCCGCTCAAACAGGAGTCGAGGAAGTATTGGCGCATTTGGACGAAACCTTCGACCCGGAACATTCGTCACGGGTGGTCATGATGTATATGGAGACCATCCGGAAACCCGGCAAATTACTCCGTCATGCCCGCTCATTATATGAAAAAGGTGTCCGTATCGCCGCCATCAAATCCGGACGCTCGGAAGCCGGAAGCCGGGCGGCAAGTTCCCATACGGGGGCTTTGGCCAACCCCGATACCGCCGTGGACGCGCTGTTTCGTCAAGCAGGTATCATCCGGTGCTACGGCAGGGATGAGCTCGTCAATGTAGCCGCCGTTCTCTCCTATCCGCTACCACGGGGCAAACGCGCCGGCATCATCACCCATGCCGGAGGCCCGGCAGTCATGCTTACCGATGCATTGAGCGAAGCGGGAATGGAAATCCCACCCATCGACAAACCGGAAAAAACTGAACTATCCGGGCTCTTATTCCCCGGCTCATCGGTGGACAACCCCATCGATTTCCTCGCTACGGGAACCGCAGAACAACTCGACCATATACTGGCTTACGCCAGGAAATATTTCGACGAATTGGACGTACTACCCGTGATATTCGGCAGCCCGGGACTCTTTTCCGTATCCGGGGTTTATGAAGTCCTGGCACGGCATATCCGCGAATCGGAAAAACCGGTGTATCCGGTCTTACCTTCGGTCATCAATGCAGCAAAAGACATCGAAACATTCACGGCAGCGGGACATGCCGTTTTTTTCGACGAAGTCTCCTTCGGAAAAGCACTCGGCAAGGTGGTGAACGCCCCGTATTTTCCCTCCGGGAAAAACGAAATAAACGAAGGGACGAAAACCACACTGCAATCCCTCGTCCCACAAGGATACGAAGGCTATTTGCCGCCCGGTACCGTCAGGCGCATCCTTAGCGTTGCCGGTATCCCCGTTTCACGGGAAATCATCGTACGGAACGAAAACGAACTGTCGTCAATCGTATCCTCGCTCACTTTTCCCGTAGTACTGAAAATAACGGGTCCCATCCACAAAACCGAGGCAAACGGAGTACGGACGGGTGTTTCGAAAAAACGCATTTTCGAAGTTTTCAGGGAATTGATACGCATTCCGCAAGCCGTATCCGTGGTGGTTCAACCACAATACGAAGGCATCGAACTGCTGGCGGGCATCAAGAAAGAACCTGGATTCGGACACCATCTCGTATTCGGTGCCGGAGGTACCGGCGTGGAAGTGATACGCGACTTCCAAACCTGCTCCCTACCCCCCGGCGAAGGCGAAATCCGGTATCTGAACCGGAAACTCAAAATATTTCCCATACTCGAAGGACACCGGGGAAAAGCCGGCATCGACCTGGAACAGTGGTACCGTATCCTTACTAAAATTTCCCTCCTGCCGGCTTACCTGCCGCAAATCCGGGAAATGGACATCAATCCGTTTATCGCCGGTAGTGATTCGATAGTAGCTGTGGATGCGCGCATCAAGGTAGAGCCTGCCGGAAAATCCTCAAACAAGTGAAATCTTTTATAGTTGTGAGTGGATAGTTTTTGGTTGATAGTTGGGGGGCGTATCATTTCGATACGGATTGATGCAGAGCGGTAGCAGATCGGGAAATTTTTAATATTGGTAAAGTTTTTCACCATCGCTGTTATTTTCAGCAGACTCCATTTATGACAAAACCTGCCGGGATGAATTGATTTTGGCAAATTTGGAAATAAATATTAACTTGCGCTCAAAAAGGAAATATTGACAATGAGGGTGTACAAGTGTTGGGTGCAAGCAAAAATAACATTGTAGCATTATGAAAAATAAAAAGAAAATTAAAGAAGCTTTAAGAAATGTTACTGAATATGGTTGGGGAGTTATTGATTTAAGAAATTGTGGATTAACAGAAATTCCAGAAATTTTATATGATTATCCAAATATTGTTTCTA
>CAZQPD010000146.1:0-5617 GCA_964595235.1 uncultured Polaribacter sp. | reverse complement strand
CAGGTAGGGTCTGCTGAAAAGCAGAAGGCAGAGCGGTGAAAGAGCCTGTCATTCCGGAGATTTCTCCCTCCGGTCGAAATGACACGGCTCCCCAACTAAAAACTAAACACTATCAACTCACAACTACAAAAGATTTCTCACTCCGCTACCACTCCGTATCGAAATGACACGCACCCTAACTATCAACTCATAACTCAAAACTATCAACTAAAAAAGTTTTTCAGCAGAGATTCGGAAAACTCCACCGGAAACCCGGGAAGCGCCATTCATTTGTACGGGTGGGTTTTTTAAAAAACAGCCAAGCAAATCAACCTTTTGATAAATCCAATTCGATGCAAAATTCCGTACCGTCACCGGGTTGTGAATGTTTGATAAAAATTTTCCCTTTGTGGTAATCTTCCACAATTCTTTTGGATAATGACAGCCCCAAGCCCCATCCGCGGGGTTTAGTGGTAAACCCGGGCTCGAAAACTTCTTTGAAGTTTTTCCTGGGAATACCTTTTCCGGTGTCTTTGATGCACAGAAGGAGTTTTCCGTTGGTTTTGGAAACCCTAAGGGACAGTTTTCCTCTGCCTTCCATGGCATCGATGGCATTTTTTATTAAATTTTCAATGACCCATTCCATCAATTCCCTATTGATTCGTACAAGAATTTCCGGGTGGGTAGCAGAGAATTCAAAATTAATTTTTTCCGAACTCCTCTTTTTCATATACGAAAACATCTCATGAGCCAGTGATACGATATTTTCTTCTTTCAAATCCCCTTTGGAACCGATTTTCGAAAAACGTGCGGCTATCACTTGCAGGCGCTTCACGTCTTTTTCCAGCTCCCGGGCGATTTCCGGATTTTCATCTTGTAAAATTGTCACCCAACCCAACAGGGAAGTAATCGGAGTTCCCATCTGGTGGGCAGTTTCTTTTGCCATGCCGGTCCATAACAAATTTTCCGCTGCCACACGGCTGGACCTGTTGAACAAGAAAATAATCAAAGCAAAAAGAAACAATACAAAAATAAGTGCCAAAGGATAATACTTTAACTTGGTCAACACGGATGAATCCATGTAATATATATACTGTGGTTCCGATTGTGAATAAGGTATTACGATAGGCTTGTTCTGGGCTTTCATTAGCGCCAATTGTCTTTGCAGGTACAAGCTGTCCGGTTTGCCGTTTTTCCCTAAATTTCTATAATATAATATTTGTCCCGATTTATCGGTCAATATAATCGGGATACTGCTGTTGCTTTCCAGTATTTTGTTCTCGAGAAACAAATTGGCGTTCAGGGGGGCTTCGGCAGTACGCTTGTATGTCAAAGCCAAAATTTCCATTTTCAATCTCTCATCGGCTTTGAACTTACGGAAAAAAACGTATGTATTCCATAATATTAAACTTACTATCAGTGAAGTACTGATAATGATAAACCAGCGAATCGTCTTTTTGTAAACTTTTGATGACAATATTACAGGTGTTTTAAATTTTCAATCATTATATCCGCGGACATAGTCCGGCGTATTTTTATTCTTGTTCCAACTTCCTTATATCCCTAAGGACCCTGTCCGGCGTATCGAACAGTGTCCCGTCATATACCCCTCTGATTTGCCGGTTCTTGTCCACCAGAATGAATTTTTCCGTATGGATGAAATCCTGAAGTTCCCCGTCACCTTCATCCAGTGCGGCGAAGTACGATTTCCGGGCCAAATTGTAAATATGTTTTTTGTCCCCTGTGGTAATATGCCATTTCTGCGCTATGATTCCCATGTCATTCGCATATTTTTTCAGTACCGGCACACTGTCGATAACGGGGGTAACGGAAAATGACAGCAACATAACCCCGGGGTCGTCAGCCAAAGCGTCTTGAAGTATTTTCATATTGTGCATCATAGGGGGGCAAATGGTCTTGCAGCGGGTAAAGAAAAAATTAGCCACATAGATTTTATCACGGTATGTTTCTTGTGTAATTGTGTCTCCGTTCTGGTCGATGACGCTAAAGTTCAACACCCGGTGCCCGCTATGGATATTTTGCATTTGTTCGTCCACCAAATCAGGGTGGAAGTCGGCAGGCTGAAAGACGGGCAAATGCTCTGATTTTTGCAGTAATGCAAATACGGTTCCCCCTATTGCCAAAATTAAAGCTACGGGGATTATCCATACCAGAAAATGTGGTTTCTTACCGGATTTCATTTGGTAACAATTTTCCCATTATAAGCAAAAGTACGGGATTTTTTTGATATTACGCGAATATCAATTGCCGGTATTATTCTTTTTTTCCCGGGATACATTATACATTTTCCAACTCATAAACATACGCAGTTCACCGAAGCTAAATGCTCCGTCTGTCCATTCTCTGAGTTGAGTCAAGGGTGTATTAACGTGTTTGCTGCCGATGGCGTTTTCCATAGCGGTAATTTTATCTTCCGGGAGCACTTCGTCGAGTCTGAGTTTTCCGGTTTTTAGCAATTGTGCCAAATGTCCTTCTATGGTCGCCGGGGCTAATTTTCGAACCCGTGCTATTTCGCTGACGGATAGTCCGTCTTTTACCAGTTGTAAGGTGGCTTCGTGGGTAGCACCGACTTTGGCGGCAGATTTTTTCAATAGTTTTTCATCGGGAGTCAAGCCGTGTTTTTCCACGTATTCTTTGATGATAGCGGTAATCTCTTCACCGTATTTCGTCACACGTGTTTTACCCATGCCTTTTATTTTGCGAAGCTGCGATACGGTGACGGGAAGCAATTTACACATGGCGTACAGACTTTCGGGCTGAAAGACGAGATTGGGATGGACATTTTCGGCATTTGCCATGACTTGGCGGAACATAATCAGCTCTTCGAAGAGTCCGGGGTGTTCTTTTGGGGTAAGTTCTTTTTTCTTTTTTCTTGATTTTTTCTGTTTCAGCCATGCTTTCGCCCGTACCGATAGCATTTTTCCTACCTGAAATCCGGTTGGAGACAGTTCTTCCATCAAAGCCCTTTTGACATGAAATGCGGTGGATAAAGCCAGGATATTTTCTCCCAGGATTTGGTTCACCCGGTTGTTGTCCGAATCGAAGGTTATCGATTCTACCAAGGGAATAAGCCGTTCGTTCAACAAAGGCAGGAAATACCCGCAGGCTTTTCTGAACCGCTCTTGTATCAAGGGGTCGTCGGCGGGCAGGTAGCGGGAAGTCATTTGCTTGAGCTGTCTATCGAAAGTAGAGCCTACTTCCACCAATGGGTTTACCTTTTCTTTCAGCTCTTTGAGCGGGGATAATAACTCTCCTGTGATAGAGCCGGCATGTTGGAAATAGAATTGTAACAAACGGTTTATATGATTCCATTCGATACGAAAGTCGAATATTTCCCGTATCAGGCTCAATTGGTAGGACTTCTTTTCTTCGAATATTTCTTTTTCATCCGGTGTATGAGCACTCATTTCAGAGAAATGCACCACCCGGCTATCGGTGATAATGCTGTCTTTGTCGATAGGGCTGGTCAGCACTATCCCATCCAAGGTACGGCAACGGCTCAACGCCACATAGGTTTGTCCGTGTGAAAAAGCGTCTTGGGCATCGATAGCCACTTTGTCGAAAGTGAGCCCTTGGCTTTTGTGTATGGTAATCGCCCAGGCGGGTTTCAGTGGAATTTGGCTGAAGGTGCCCGCTATTTCTTCTTTGATTTCTTTGGTTTCGGGATCAATGGTGTAAATTACACGTTCCCAAGTCTCTTGTTTTACATCGATTGGCATTCCATCTTCCGTAATGACAGATATTTTCTGGCCGTCAATACTTTCTATTTTCCCTATTTTCCCGTTATAATACCGCTTCTCATACGAGCTGTCGTTCTTGACGAACATGACTTGTGCGCCGGGTTTCAGCTCCAGTTCTTTGTCGGTTGGATAGGCGTGTTCGGGGAATTTTCCGGTGATGACCGCTTGGAACACGCTACTTTTAGCTTTGATTTCATTCAGCCTCTTGTCATTGATTTGACGGGCTTTGTGATTGTGTGTAGTCAACAATATCCTGTTATCGTCTTGACTGGGGCGGTATCCGGGGTCATAGCGTTGTTCGAGAAGCCGCGCTGAACGGGGAGAGAGGTATCCGTCCCTCACCTCATTGAGCAGTTTGATGAACCTGTTGTCCTGTTGGCGGTATATGTGTTTCAGTTCGACGAGCAAGGGGGCGGCTTGGCGGTAAACGTGACTGCTGAAAAAGTAAGGTGTTTCATACATATTTTTCAACAACAATTGTTCCTCCCTGATGACCACGGGGGGCAATTGGTACAAGTCCCCTATCATAAGCACTTGCACTCCCCCGAAGGGTTGGGGAGTTTCCCGGTATTTCCTCAATACCCTGTCCACGGCATCCAGCATATCGGCACGTACCATACTGATTTCATCGATGACGAGTAAGTCCAGGGTGCGGATTATCTCGCGTTTTTCACGTCCTAATTTATGTGCTTCCGACTTGAAAATCCGTCCTTTTTCGCCGGGCAACATAATGCCGAAAGGCAGCTGGAAGAAAGAATGTAATGTCATTCCGCCGGCATTGAGCGCAGCGACACCTGTCGGAGCGGTGACCACCATTCTTTTGACCGCTTGTTCTTTCAGGTTATGGAGAAAAGTGGTCTTACCGGTACCGGCTCTCCCTGTCAGAAATACATGACGTCCCGTCTGGGTGACAAATTCGTAGGCTATATAGAGTTCCGGATTTTCCAACTCAAAAGTAACAGGTGTTGTTATTCGGATGATTTTGAATTTTTTATAGCATCGAGATAGCGTTTTATTTCGCGCTTTACTTCGGGTGCCAATACCAGCAAACCGATGACATTGGGGAAAACCATGGCGAATATCATGGAATCGGAGAACCTGACCACCGAATCGAGTGCGGAAGACGACCCTACGACGACGAATACGAGAAACAAGACCTTGAAGGTAATATCGGATTTTTTGCTTCTACCGAACAGGTATTTCCAACCTTGGATACCGTAATACGACCAGCTAAGCATAGAGGAGAAAGCAAAAAGAATAACGGCTATGGTCAACACGATGGAAAAATTAGGTATGGCGGAATCAAAAGCGACGGAAGTTAAATCCACGCCGCCGAGTTTCTTACCGTTGTTCAGCAGCACCATGGAACCTTCCGTATTGGCATAGTCGAACAAGTTGTGTTTCAGATTGGTAATAATTACCACTAAGGCTGTCATAGTACAGATAATCACCGTATCAACAAAAGGTCCTATGGAAGCTACTATCCCCTCACTGGCGGGAAAGCGTGTACGCACGGCCGAATGTGCTATGGAGGCAGAACCTACACCGGCTTCGTTGGAAAATGCCGCCCGGGTGAACCCAACTATCATGACTCCTACCAATCCTCCGATACCGGCTTTCATACTAAATGCTCCATCCCATATTTGCACCAAGGCACGGGGAATCACATCGTAGTTCATAAAAATGATTATCAGCGCCGCGCCAACGTAGAGAATTGCCATGAAGGGAACGATTTTTTCTGTGATACGTCCGATACGTTGAATTCCACCAATGATAACGAGCCCCACCAAAAAGGCGATTAACAATCCGAAAACAAAACCGGCAGCCCCCGAATCCTGCAAGCCAAACAAAAGTTTAAACTGGGAAGCCGCTTGGTT
>CAZQPD010000145.1:0-2707 GCA_964595235.1 uncultured Polaribacter sp. | reverse complement strand
GATTTCCGGCATTCCCGTATCACGGAATATAATATCTGTTTCTACTATCTATTTTGATACGTTCGTCGAGCAGCATTTGGCGCAAGCTCCGTATCAATATTTCATCTGTTATTCCGAGTGAATTGCCGAGTTCCTGTGAGGAGGCAGGACTTCCGGTGAGTTTGTCGATGATGCGTTGTTCCGTATTACCGGAATCATCCGGCGATGGCGGGCGGTGTGTACAGATATCGCAGATACCGCAATCCCCGTCCATTTCCTCGTCGAAATATCCGGCGATGAACCGGTAACGGCATTGTGTGCGGTTCGTGACGAAGTCTATCATTTTCCCGTACCGGGAAATTTTATGCCGCTGAAGGCGTTCTACTCTGCCGGCAAAACGGTTGATCAAATAAGGTTCATCCCTTTCTTTGAGAAAACGGATACGCGCCGAGCCGGTTTGTTTTTTCCAGCGGATAACCCGGTCGTGTTCGGCTTGCTGCAAGTGCATGGATATTTCATCCCCGGTCATACGGAGCAGTCCCGGCAGGTGCTCGAGTTGTACCGGATGTGCATAATCGAGGATGCCGTCATAAGTACGCATCAGGGTTTGGATAATTTCTTTTTTTTGAGGATTTCGCTCGAAATAGGCTTGCAGTTCTTCGCGGCGGAACAGGACTTGAATTTCGTCCTCACCGCGGTTGTAGTCGTTGAAGATAAGTACCTCTTCGCTTTCCAATATTTTCAGGCTGTGATATACGGTGGCGGGGGCAAAACCGTAGGTACGGCAGAAATCCTGCATTTCGAAGTCCAACTCACCGCCGGGTTTTGACCCTGTGGGAATGCGGTAATACCGGTTCAGGGCGTGATAGACATTACGAAGGGTGGATACATCGGGTTGTTGCCTGGCGAATTGTTTTTTTTTGTTGTCGATAAGCGACATATTTTCGAGCAATATGGCACGGCTCGGTTTGCCGTCTCTTCCCGCCCTGCCGGTTTCCTGGACGTAAGCCTCGAGTGAGAAGGGGATACCCAGGTGGACGAGGGTGCGTACATCGGCTTTGTCGATACCCATTCCGAAAGCCGGAGTGGCTACCATGACCCTGATGGAACCCTCGAGCCAGGATTTTTGGATTTTATCGCGTTGTCGGATGCTCAATCCCGCGTGGTAATAACCCGAAGGTATCCGGTGTGAGTTCAGAAAGTCGGAGACCTGCCTGGCGTATTTTCTCGATGATATATACACGATGGCGGGCTTGTCATCTTCCGAGAGGATTTCGAGTAGATCCCCGTATTTGTTTTCCGAATGACGTACATGCAGGGATACATTGTCCCTGCGCGAAGGAACCCTGTATAGCCGGTATGTGTCGAGTTCGAGGATACCGGCAATGTCTTTTATTACTCCGGTTGTAGCGGTGGCGGTCAGAGCCAATACGGGAGTGTTGCCGAACAGTTCCCGGACGGTTTTTATCCGCAGGTACGAAGGTCTGAAATCATGTCCCCATTCGGAGATGCAATGTGCTTCGTCAATAGCTATTAGCGTGGGGGAAAGCTGTGCCAAATACTCTTGGAAAGAGGAGCTTTGTAATCGTTCGGGTGAGAAATATAGCAAGGATACTTTGCCCAATTTTGCATTCTGCAATATGCGGTCCAATTCATTCGCAGATATACCCGAGACCAATGCTTCGGCTCGTATTCCTTTGTCTTTGAGTGCTTTCACTTGGTCTTTCATCAGGGATACCAAAGGGGAAATGACCAATGTCAAGCCCTTGTCCATGAGCAAAGGAGGGAGCTGGTAGCAGAGGGATTTGCCGGAGCCGGTCGGCATGACGGCAATGACATTCTTTCCTGCCGTAACGTCGCGGATGATTTCCTCTTGGGGCGTGCGGAATGCTTTGTATCCCCAGTAACGGTACAATATATTCGCTGCATCGGTGGTCATGGCAGCTGTCAGGCGAAAGTACGTATCACGTTCAGGATATATCCGGTGCGTTCTTCGACCTTTCCGGTGGGTACTTCCACGACGGAATATTCGAGGCTTTCATAGGCACGCATCAGATGGTTGTGAATGGCTAATGCCTGTTCGAAATTCTCGTAGCGTTCGTCGTCAGTGATGTATATTTCTTCCCATGGAGGCATCAGGAATACGAAGTCGTAACGGTGTTCACGGCTCGCTCTGATAAACTTATCCGGGTAGTCCAAACCGATATAATTCATATAGGCGAAGATGTCGGGGATTCCGCGGTCGAAGAACACCATCTCATTATCTGTACCGTTTGCTTCGAGGTATTGGTCCACCCTTCCTTTTAGTAATTTTTCGCTGAATAGTAGCGGTTCGGTGAGGAATAGTTGTTCGGTGCCGTTCTTACGTGCTTCGCGGATGATTTCGCGGGAAATTTCATGCCGGCAGGCAAATCCCCTTTTCTCCAATTCATTGATGATAGTGGATTTTCCTGTGCCGGGGGCACCTGTGAGTACTATTTTGGAGACTTTTCGAGCCATGAATAATCCGCATTAAAAAAATATCCGGAACGGGCTACAAAGATGAAAAAATATATTTAATTTTACACCTTTATTATAATGAAAACTTTTAGTCATGCTAAAGAAATTCAATTGGGGACACGCTATCGTATTGGTATTTATCCTCTTTATACTGTTTATTGGAGGGTTTGTGTACCGGTCATTGTTCGGAGAGCGTTATGATCACAAATTGGTTTCAAAAAAATATTAC
>CAZQPD010000144.1:0-4694 GCA_964595235.1 uncultured Polaribacter sp. | reverse complement strand
TCTAATTATTACAAGCTTATGGAGAACAAAGAATATTGCCCTTTGCGCATTGGGGATGTCGCCCCGGCATTCAAAGCACAAACGACACAAGGTGAAATAAACTTTCCTGAGGATTATAAAGGAAGTTGGACGGTGCTTTTTTCCCACCCGGCTGATTTTACACCTGTTTGTACCACCGAATTTATAGAATTTCAAAAATTATTACCCGAGTTCGAAAAGCGCAACACCAAACTCATCGGTTACAGTGTGGATGGAGTCCATTCGCATATAGAATGGTTGCGTAATATCGAAAAGAACTTCGGTGTCAAGATTACTTTTCCCGTTGCAGCAGGCCATGAGATAGCAAAACTCTATGGGATGATACATCCCAATGCAAGTAATACCTTGACAGTAAGGGCAGTATATATCATAAGTCCCGGTGGTGTCATTGCTGCCATTGTCTATTATCCTTTGTCGAACGGCAGGAATATAGTAGAAATTGTCCGGTTGATAAACAGCCTCCAGATGTCATATATCCATGGCAAAGCCACACCTGCCAATTGGCCCCACAATGCCATTTTCAAAGACAAAGTCATCGTACCGCCCGCCTCCACACTCGATGAGGCAGAAGCGCGATTGGAGGAATTCAAAGATGCTAAAGATTGGTATATAGTGACAGAGCCAAAACCCTGATAGAAAATGGACAAATCTTATTTAAACCACATCAGAGAGGTTATTGAGACTATCAACAATTGGCCCCAAATGGTTCATATGCATTTGGAAGGGAGCAAAATGTTCGAAAATTATATTACCAATTTTAAAGATACGCGTTTCTCCGATTGGTATTACGGTGAAGGTCAGATATTTTCGGATTTCCGTTCATTCGTCAGGCTTGAGAAATATTATTTGGAAGCTTTTCAAGCCTATTTGGATTTTATGAATTTCAGAAAAAAGAACAGAAAAAAGTCGTTTTTATTTTTTCGAAAAGAAAAAACATCCACGGAATTACAAGAGCTATATGATGATTTTCTGCAGAAAACCAATACTCTGAAATTAGTTCTGATGGATTTCTACAAAGAGGTATATTCGTCACCTCTGTTTTTGGGGCTTACCGACGGACCTGTCAAGTCCGGCAATGTACCCCCTGCCGGGGAAATGCCAACCACCCCACCTGCCACTACTACGGAAAAAACCGTTGACAATGGTCCGGCGGATCGAAAAAAAGGTACATCCGGTAATACCGGTGGCGGTAATGACGATGATTTTGATATTGACGAAGAAATTAAGAAAATTCTTTCTTGATAGAGTCCGCTTCTGCATCAGGTTATGGATTTTTAATACGGATTTTACGTATCGTCGTATTCTAATAAAAATCATATTGCATTAGTCTGTTCGTGCAGTTTGAAGGTGTGCATACGCTTTATTTTCCGCCGGTATAATTTTTTGTCATACACAGCGGCATAATAAAAAAAATACGTATGTTTGCACACTCGTTTTTTTATGATAAATAAATATTAATGTAACAGACAGAAATCATGCAAAATAAGGGACTTATCAAGACGTTTGCCATATTGTTCGGATTGGTTAGCCTGTATTCCATTTCCTTTTCTTTTTCCACTTCGGCGGTAGAGAAAAAAGCCAAGGAATACGCATACGACAAGGTGGGAGATGTACATGACGGCAGGGCTTTGGCAAAATACGAAAGACAATATTTGGATTCCATAGCCAATGATACCAACTTGTATTTCAACCTGTTTTCGTACAATCAAATCAAGAAAAAAGCCATTAATCTGGGATTGGATTTGAAAGGGGGTATCAATGCCATCTTACAAGTATCCGTCAGGGATATCCTCCTGGGCTTGTCGCAAAATTCCGAAAACCCTGTTTTTCGCAAGGCATTGGAAGAAGCTACCAAAGAACAAGTGAACAGCAACCGCCCTTATTTGGAAATATTTTTTGAAAAATTCGATGAGTTGAAAGATGCCGATACCCGCCTTAGCGACCCGGATATTTTCGGCAACAGAACGCTGCACGAACGTATCAACAACAGCATCCCCGAAGAGAAGGTAAAAGAAGAAATAGCCAAGGAAGTCGATAATTCCATCGCTACCGCTTTCCGCGTCATCCGTACCCGTATCGACAAATTCGGCGTGGTACAACCCAAAATACAACGTATCGGAACATCGGGGCGTATCGCTATCGAATTACCCGGTGCCAAAGACATTGCACGGATAGAAAAATTGCTGCAAAGTACCGCCGAATTACAATTCTGGGAAGCCTATTCCGGACAAGAGCTCGCATCGTTCTTTACACAAGCCAACCAAGTGGTGGCGGAATTGCTCAAAAAAGAATCCGGAAAAGAGGAAGAAAAGGATACGAGTGCCGCAGAACCCAACCTGCTGGATGAACCCGCTGAAATCCAGACAGAGGAGAATCTGTTTAAATATTTGAAATTCTACGGTGGCAACAGTTCCATCATCGGTAGTGCCGCTATTTCCGATACCGCCGAAGTCAACAAGTTCCTCCACATGCAATCGGTTCGTGCCAAACTACCGGCATCCATGCGTTATGTAAAATTCCTCTGGGGTGCCAAACCGAACAAAGGAACAGAAGAAATCAACCTGTATGCCATCAAAGGCAATCCCAAGGATATCGCTCCCATTCAAGGTGACGTGATAGAAGATGCCGTTCAGGATTTCCAAATCACCGGAGAACCGCAGGTCAGTATGACCATGAACTCGAACGGTAGAACCAAATGGGCGAAAATGACAACCGACAATGTCGGAAAATTCGTAGCCGTGGTATTGGACAATTATGTCTATACCGCCCCTGTGGTCAACGAACCTATCACCGGCGGACGGACTGCCATTTCGGGTAATTTTACCATCGAAGAAGCCAAAGATTTGGCTAATGTATTGAAAGCCGGTAAATTGCCTGCCAAAGCGCACATTATCCAGAGTGAAATCGTAGGGGCTTCCCTCGGGGAAGAATCCATCCATAAGAGTATGATATCTTTCGGTTTGGCGTTGTTGCTCGTTCTGCTTTGGATGATTTTCTATTACGGTATGGCAGGTGCTTTCGCCGATTTTGCCTTGTTGGTAAACATACTCTTTATAGCCGGTATCATGACCGCATTCGGCTTCGTCCTGACCCTGCCCGGTATCGCGGGTATCATCCTTACCATTGGTATGTCGGTGGACGCCAACGTAATCATATTCGAACGGATCAAAGAGGAATTACGTTCGGGGCTCAACCTGAAAGCAGCTATCAGCAAAGGTTTTAGTCTCAAAGGCGCGCTCACCGCCATCATCGACGCCAACGTCACCACCCTGTTTACAGGTATCATACTCTATATGTTCGGTACGGGTCCTGTAAAAGGTTTTGCCCTGACCCTGATCATCGGTATTTTGACCTCGCTCTTTACCGCTATTTTCATCACGCGACTCGTTGTGGATTGGTGGGTGGAAAAAGGCAAGAACCTCACTTTCGATACACCGGTAACCAAAGGCTGGTTCCAACGTTTGGATTTCGAATTTCTCAAAAAGAGAAAACTCGCCTATATGCTCTCCGGTGCGGTTATTCTCGCAGGTTTGGTATCCTTGTTTACCAATGGTCTTAACTATGGAGTGGACTTCGTAGGAGGGCGTTCATACGTAGTAGCTTTCGAAAAAGCGCCGAGCCCCACCGAAGTGGCTTTGTCGCTGAAAGAAGTATTCGGCGATGCCCCGGAAGTAAAGACGTACGGTAGTATCAACCGCCTGAAAATAACGACCAAATACCGTATCGACGAGGAAGGTCAGGAAGTGGACGACGAAATAAAACAAACCCTTTTCGAAGGACTGAAGAGCTTCTTACCCGCTGATGCTTCCTATGACGTGTTCAGCAGTTCCGGCGAGGATCAACCCTACGGTGTATTGCATTCCATCAAGGTGGAACCCACCATAGCCGATGATATCAAAACGGCAGCCGGTTGGGCTATTTTCGGTTCCTTGCTCATCGTATTCCTGTACATCCTTCTCCGGTTCAAAAAATGGCAATACAGTTTCGGAGCTGTGGTGGCTTTGTTCCACGATGTCTTGATGGTGTTGTCGGTGTTCTCATTGACCTACAAGATTATGCCCTTCGATATGGAAGTGGGACAATCATTTATCGCCGCCTTGCTCACCGTAGTAGGATATTCGCTGAACGATACGGTGGTGATATTCGACCGTATCAGGGAATACCGCGAAAAACACCCGAGTTGGTCATTCTATGAAGTGGTAAACAAGGGGTTGAGCAGTACACTCGGACGTACCATCAATACTTCTATGACCACCTTTATCGTACTGGTCTCCATTTTCCTGTTCGGTGGAAATTCCATCAGAGGCTTTATGTTCGCTTTGATTATCGGTGTCATCGTCGGTACCTATTCCTCACTGTTCGTAGCATCTCCGGTGATGTTCGATACACTCAAGGAGGAAAAAAATAAGAAATAAAGGTTATTTTTATCATTTCCAAACAGCTTCTTATCGCAATAAGAGGCTGTTTTTTTTGATAATAAGGATCTGCTGAACATCACAAGAACAGCGCAGCCCAACTATCAACTAAAAACTATCCACTCACAACTACAAAAGATTTCTCACTCCGCTACCGCCCCGTATCGAAATGACACGCCCCCAACTAACCATTAACCACTATCAACTCACAACTCAAAACTATCAATTACAAAAGTTTTT
>CAZQPD010000143.1:0-4126 GCA_964595235.1 uncultured Polaribacter sp. | reverse complement strand
TCATATCATTTCCATCAAATGAGTCGTCAACTAACAAAGCGCGTGCAGAAATATCGTCGGCATCCACGGCATATGGTATTTCAATCTCCGAACGCACGGCTCCGTAAAAAAGACGCATCAACCGTTCATCGAGTTCGAGTTGCAGAGCGATTATCTCCAACACTCCTTGCAGAGACAAATCCTGATTCTCATATGCGATATCAACCAGTTCATTGAGGTAAGGTTCGATAATACTCCATTCCTCATCGGAAATTTCCGTACCGTCAATATCAAAAATATAAGAAGGATCATAATAAGTGTCATAAGTAATTATGGCATTATCACTGGCAAGGGCAGTCAAGGGATTACCGTTTTTTCCATGAATCCATGAGGCGCCAATATCGGCAACATTTCCCTGAAAATCAACGGAATGAATACGTCCCCCTCGACGATTATCCGCTTCGAGAATACGCACATTAATACCTTTTGATTTGAGTAAAGCAGCTGCGGACAAACCCGATATACCCGCGCCTAATACCAATACATTTGCTGAAGTAGCAGAGGATTGTTCATCAATGCGATCCCTAGCACAACTCATCAGCACAGATGGTAACATTAATCCGGTAGTGAAAACAGAGGCTTTTTTTAGAAAATTTCTTCGCTTCATATCACAATTTTTTTCTTCAAAAATAATAAAAAACAACTTTGATAGGCTCTACTGAAAAATAACAAGGCAATACCCTATCAAAGATGTATAATCCTGATACTTTTGTCTTTCATATATTTTTGGATTACTTTCTCTAGTTGGCTGATTCGAACTGCAGTGATTAATACCGGAGGATTTTTCATTATTGCCCATGTTTGCAGAAACGAATGCCACCCTTCGCCTGATAATTCCAAAGGTCCGATTTCATCCAACAAGATATATTTTTTTCTCCCTAATGCTCTTTTCAGTTCTCTATTCCCTATTTCTATCGCATCTGTACTGACATAATACCGCCCCACAGACACGCTATTTCCCATATCTTCTTCTGATGCAAAAAGGTACAACTGCTTCCCATCCAATATTTCCATCCGGTAGGATGCCGTCTTGCCAGTATGATATTCTTTATGCAATAGAACTCCTCCCGTCTCCACATCGCTCATGCTATTGAAAATAAGTTTCAACGTATGGGTTTTTCCCGCTCCCCGTTCTCCTGCTATAATACTGACTTCATACGCGGCAAAATCCTCATTTACCAACTCATACAACAAGGAAAAAGACATTTCCAATACATTTCCTATCAGCCTGAACGGATGCTTGAGCCCATACCCACGGCTATTCATATTTTCCAATAATCCCGGCAATATCCCGCTTACCGCTTGCAATACCCTGTAACCTCCCCCCATCCGGCGTTTCTCTGCGAGCTTCCTGACCACAGGATTGTGCAATTCCACACTTACGGCAGACATCAACCCCACTATCACCAATGCCCTGCCGGTCAACCGCAACACCTGATATACCGGCTCCAAATGATGCGTTCCTATCCACCACGCGACAATTCCTATCATCAAAATCTGTAACCAAAATACAGGCTTTAACAATTTTCGTATGAAGTGCGGATATCGGATACTTATCACCCCCACGAATACCAATACGGCAATAAACCAACTTGGGGAATAACGCTCCATTGCAATAATCAAAAATACCGCAACGGGAAACAAAATTAACAACACGGCAGGACGGTAACGAAAACGGTGATTTTCTGAAAAACCCCCATGGATATCATCACGGCGAATACGTACCGGGGAAATACCGGAAAATTTTATGTCCCGGCTTATTTTTATCCCCGTATAGACAGCTATTACACCCAAAGCGGCATATATAAATATCACATCGTACAACAGGGATACCCCATCTATTTCCCATCCGGTTTGACCACGCAAATACCCTATAAAGCCCTCTCCTATCCGGACCAAATCCCATCCGTATATAATCAATAAACCCACTACTTTGTGAACCAGTGCGGACAACATAATCAACACCCCGGCTACATACAATCCGGCTTTCTTATATCGAAACACCGTCCCTGCTATGAATTGGAATATCAATCCCTCGGTCACTATTCCGACGAAGGGTCCGACGATGACGAGAAAAGGCATAACGGAGCGTAACAAACCGGCTAAAAATCCCGCTTTTATATACAAATTCCTATCCTGCCAATACCGGGAAAATGCCGTCAATAATACAATGGAAAAAAACGTAAGCACCGAGCCGGCAAACGGCAGTCTCAAGGCATGAAAAAAACTGCCGAACACGATCTCAAACGCCGCCCAAAGCCCCGCAATAGCCCCGGCTTTGTACCAGGACAAAGTGCGCATAAAACTCTTTTTGCTTACCGTAATCCGTCCCACTGTTCCGGTGTGTTTATATTGCGCAATTCTCCACGGAAATTACTCCCGTCGATAATCCGGTATGTAACCTCCCGGTGAAACAAACTCCGTAGCGAGTAATCCCCTCCGGCTATCATCCGCTCCATTTCCGGCAGTAAGCGTTTGTCGTATATGCCGGGCAACATACACGGATGCCCTTCACATGAAAAGGTACATAAATACGAATCATCCGGACAACCGGACAACAATGCGTCAAGGCATCCTGCTGTCAGAAAAGGCATATCCACCGGAATGACGAGTAATTTCGGCGTATCAACGTATTTCAACAATGAATATATCCCACCCGCCGGTCCTATTCCAGGAATGAGGTCTGTCACCGGTTTGCCCCCCGGCACTTCCCGGATATCATGCACACTCACCAAAGGGACAGGCTGGTACTGCGACAATAATGCGACCGCCCGGGAAAGCCAGGATGCACCTTTGTATCTAATGCCCCCTTTATCTTTACCCATTCTCCGGCTTTTCCCTCCATTGAGGACGGCAAACGAAATCCCCGGAAATACACTCTCTGTCCTCATCACCGGTCTTATAAGTAAATTCTAAAGAAAACATTCGGGGTAAAACCGAGGGAATAGCGCTCGATACGTTTCATCATACCTCCGGGTGTCTGCACGGCGTAATATTGCACATCGATAAGGCTCTTTCTGTTGTACAAATTGCGCAGCGAAAAACCCGTACGTACGCGTGTTTTTTCCGCCTTGCCCGTTTTCCATTGGTACAGCAGTGAAAAATCCAGACTGTGATACGAAGGCATTCGCTTGCCGTTCAGCACCGTATATTGCCATATGGGATAATTATCTTCATTGTATGAAGGCGACGCTTCCGTATAGGGTTTTCCCGAATTCCAATTCCAACCCAAGGCAAATTTAAAACTTTCATACCGGTATGATACCGAAAAATTCAAAGCGTGCCGTATGTCGTTCGACGCATAGAAATACCCGCCATCGTTTATTCCGTCGAAGCGATCCATTACCTCTCCATACGAATACGTCAGCCAGGACTTTATCCTCTCGAAGTCTTTTTTTACATACACATCCAGCCCTTGAACGGAGCGCTCTCCGAAATATACCCGGTCGGTGGAAATTACATCGGAAAACCCCAAAGCCCGGCTCGACATGCCGGTGATACGCTTCCTGTAAGCATCCACATCTACCATCCACCTTTTTTTCTTATATGTCAGCCCCAGGCTGAAATGCCGTGCGTGCATCAGGGGAATGGAATACGAATTGCTCAATGCCCACAATTGGTTTTCCAAGCCTACTTCGCTATAAATGGTCTCTTTGATCTGATAGACGGGCTGTGAGGTGTACTCCCCGGTGTGTGTCAAATACAAATTGTCGTATAGCGGAATACTCACCAGGTACCGCGGCTCGAATACCGACTCGTTCTTACCGGCAAACATCTGATACCTGAACCCGCCCATCATACTGATTTTGCGGTGATTATTGTATTGAAACAAGGAATATACCGCATGTGAACGCAGAAAATCGTCGCGGGCTTCCAGTATCAATTCATAGAGTGCATTTTGCAATTCAAACGAATGCTCCACATGGGTATGGCTGAACTGGTAGCCGGAAGTAAACGAGCCGAATCTACCCAATTTGAAGTTCAACTCGAAGGACAATCCGGAATCATCAATGGTGTTATTCTTTATCAAATCATTGTTCCCCAAGGCAGCGGTTTCATTGCGGTTCGTATAATCCAATTTGTACTG
>CAZQPD010000142.1:0-6657 GCA_964595235.1 uncultured Polaribacter sp. | reverse complement strand
AGCAGACCCTAACTAAAAATGTCCACCGGACATTTTTTGACGCTCAGCCCTGCAAATTAATAAATTCAGGGACTTCTGTGATTTTCGGCAGACCCCATATAATTTTATTCATTGAAAAAATGCTGAAATATAAGTTAAAATTGTGAAACTTCCTTTGATATTTGCGAGAATCTCATATCTTTGCTACATATTTCATGATGAAATTTTCTCACATGAACATATCCGGATAACAATCAAGGATAGTATAACAGGCTCATAACAGCAAAAGAACGTAGCTTATGAAAACAAAAGTATCGGCATACATACTCGTTATCTCATTATCAGCAGGTCTTTTTATCACAAATGCTCAATCCGGAAACAACCTGAACAATAAAACAATGCAAGAAGGAAGCATCGAACAACAATTCCATTATGTAAGAAATAAATCGTCTGATTATCAGGATTATAAAGTTATTAAAAAAGCTTTATTATTCAGCCTGCAATCACATGTGAAAGACAGTTTGGAATATTACAAGAGAGCTCTTGAAGAAAGCCATTTGGAAATTGAAAAACAGAAAGAAGCTTATGAAAATTTGGAAAAAAAAATAAAAGCTATTCAGGAAGAACTGGACCAATCACACCGTGCGGCGGACAATATAGGATTTTTCGGAAAAAACATCAGCAAAAGTTTATTCAAAAAAATATTCTACGGTAGCGTATTCGCACTATTATTATCCTTGGCATTTTTTATTTTCAAATACAAAAACAGTCAAAAGATAACCGATTCTACACTCAAAGAATTATCCGAACTGGAAGAAGAATACAACACACATCGTGCCCGGGCACTGGAAAGGGAACAGCTATTGAACAGGAAATTACAGGACGAAATCAACAAAAACAGAAATTTAACCCAGCCCCGCGACAGTTAGAATATTTTGGCCATTAATCATTTAATATGAACATCATTTTGATAGGATATATGAGCTCTGGAAAATCATCAACCGGAATGATATTGGCTAATACGCTGGATTATAAACATATAGATTTAGACAAATATATTTCGAAAAAGGAAGGGAAAAGTATATCAAAGATTTTCAGCAAACAGGGTGAAGAAGTTTTCCGCCAACTGGAATATAAATACCTAAAGGAAATATTCGAAAAATACAATAGCGGCATTGTACTGTCAACCGGTGGCGGCACACCACTCATTAAAGGTATATGGGAAATATTCAATAAGAACGGAACCACTTTTTACCTAAGCGTACCACCAAACAAAATCATCGAAAGATTAAACCCCGAAGAAATCCATAAACGACCTTTGCTCAGCCAATTGGGAAACGATATACTGGATGCGTATGTTTGGGAACACCTGCGCGAACGCCTGCCGTTTTACCACAAGGCGGATTATATCATCGATACAGCTGGAAAAAACCATTATGAGATCGCTGCCGATATACTCGCCATCATCGAAAAACAAAAACTGACACAACAAATAAAAAACAGCGGATTATAACCTCTTCAGCTGATCTTTCAGCTGTTTGATTTGGTCTTTTAACATACCGTGTTTATCGAGTTTTTTCGCCTCGTTTATCAACTGCGTCGCCTCACGCTTACGGCGTTTCGTCATAGCGATACCTGCCAACTGCAATTTCGCCATTGCCAAATCGTGCTTCATATTGAGTCCCAATTCCACTGCACGGCGAAGGTATTTTTCCGACTGTGTCAAATTGGTACGCGAAGTGATGATACCTTTTATCAGGTTATAATACCCTTCTTGTTTGCGAACCAACACCGCAGAAGGTTTTTTTATCTTGTCCAATATCCTGCCGGCTCCGTCGAAATCCTGCTTTCTCAACTTCAGAAAAGTCAATAACAAAAGTTCGTTTTTGAAATAAAAAAACAACACGAGACCCGCCAACAGCAAGATGAAAATACCATTTCCTATATGTCCCTGGTAAAATTCATAGAAACTCCATACTACAATGAGCAATGTCAATACGAGTTTGATATTTTTGTGAATCATGATATACCTTTTTTTTGGAATGACAAAGGTAATGATATTTGAGAGAACCCAAAGCCTGTTCGCATCTTATCGGGTGGCGAACGAATAAAAAAAATATGTATATTTGCACCCGCAAAACGGATTGGCCTATGGTGTAACTGGCAACACGTCTGATTTTGGTTCAGAAGAGTCTAGGTTCGAGCCCTAGTAGGCCAACTAAGGAAGCCCGGTTTCCTGCGGAAACCGGGCTTCCTCATTTAGTGAAACTCAACTTGATATTTTATTCATTTTTTCCACCAGTTTTTGCAAACGCTTTCTCCTGCTTTCTTTTTCTATTTCATTGAGCCTTCCGGCAAATAGACCGGTAAATAACGCTACATCCCCCCTCTTGATGAAAGGCAACAACCTCTCCGCATACAAAGGTAATTGCCGGGCGGGACATATACGCAGTTGTTCTTCGAGCAAGGGTAAAACCTCCCGGCTAAATTTCTCTGTGCCGTACAACCTGGTCAAAATCCCGATACCATTGTCGTTCGTAATGACAGAGCCCTTTTCCGTCGCCTCAATTATCACGGGCAATTGCCCGTAAATCTCCTCCGGTATGACCTCTGTTATCACTCGCAAAGCAATCATAGCACCCCAAACCAAACGGTTGTTTCGCGAAGCCAACAGCTCCAGGAATAGAGGAAAGTACGGGGCGATAAGTGCAGGTTTGATATAGCCGGTCTCATACAGAACTTTGATACAATCACTTTGTATTCTCCTGTCCTTCGAATGCTTGAGAATCCCGGCACACTCATCCAAAGCATCCCGGTCATCCCCGGCAGCAATTTGCTTCGCCAAATCCCGGTTTTGCTCATTGTCGCGACGACCGGACGATGAGGATAATCGCTCAAGTATTTTCATAATGTCAACCGATAAAATACGCTCCTGCAAGTCCTATTCCCGCACCGAGAATAATCGACATTACCGTGATGGGCAAGATGGCTTTTTTATCTTCTTCACCGACGATAATCAACACCGGCACGGCAGATATAACAGCTATTATGACACCTTTCAGCCAGGGTTCTACCGCCCATGAAACGAAAGGGATGATCAAACCCAAGACAACCCAATGGGCAAAAGCCGACAGATTGGCTGTCTTGTTCATCTTTTGTATCATCATAGGTATCACATCAATGATACCGGCTACGATACCGATTGCCAAAGCGATAAGGATATTTTTCATTGTATTTCTATTAGGGATTCTGTCTCGCCTCGATTAAAATATTTAATATCTGAACAGCTGCTTCCGGTAGCGGGGTTCCGGGTCCGAAAATACCGGCTACTCCCGCCCGGAACAGAAAGTCGTAATCCTGCGGGGGTATTACACCACCGGCGATGACGAGGATATCATCGCGCCCGAAGTTAGATAATTCTTCTATCACTTCGGGTATCAGGGTTTTATGTCCGGCAGCCAGTGAAGAAACTCCGAGAATGTGCACGTCGTTTTCCACGGCTTGTTTGGCTACTTCATGTGGCGTAAGAAACATGGCACCGATATCGACATCGAATCCCAAATCTGCAAAACTACTGGCGACGACTTTGGCACCACGGTCATGCCCGTCCTGTCCCATTTTCGCCACCAATATCCTGGGACGGCGCCCTTCTATTTCAGCGAACCGGTCGGCTAATTGCCTGGCTTTTTCAAACATAGGATTGTTTTTTACGGCTTTTTTATACACCCCGGTAATAACTTTTTGAACGGCTTTGTGCCGCCCGTACGCCAGTTCTAATGCGTCGGATATTTCGCCCAATGTCGCCCGCATACGGGCAGCTTCTACCGCGAGTTCCAAGAGGTTTTGCTCTCCCGTTTCGGCAGCTACACTCAACCGGCGCAGTATCCCGATGACGGCTTTGTTATCCCGTTGTTTTTTCACCTGTTCCAAACGCTGTATTTGTAATTGCCGCACTTTTTCGTTATCCACTTCGAGGATGGGAATGGATTTCTCGTGGGGCAACTTGTAATAATTGACTCCGATAATATGGTCTTGTCCGCTATCTATCCTGGCTTGTTTTTCGGCAGCAGCCATTTCGATACGCATTTTAGGAATACCCTTTTCGATAGCCTTGGTCATCCCGCCAAGTTCTTCCACTTCAAGGATGAGTTGCCATGCTTTTTCAGCCACATCGCGGGTAAGCCGTTCCACATATTCCGAGCCTGCCCATGGGTCCACTGTACGGGTGATTTGGGTTTCCAATTGCAAATAAAGTTGTGTGTTCCTGGCGATACGTGCAGAAAATTCCGTAGGCAGCGCAATGGCTTCGTCCAAGGCATTGGTATGCAGGGATTGCGTGCCACCGAAAGCGGCAGCCATGGCTTCGGTCAGAGTACGGGCGACGTTGTTGAAAGGATCTTGTTCGGTCAAACTCCAACCACTCGTCTGGCAATGGGTACGAAGGGAGAGTGACTTCGGGTTTGCAGGGCTGAAATCCCTTACCAATTTCGCCCAAAGCATCCGCGCGGCGCGCAGTTTGGCTATTTCCTTGAAATGCTCCATCCCGATAGCCCAAAAGAATGACAGCCTGGGGGCAAAACTATCGATATCCAACCCGGCATCTATTCCCGTACGTATGTATTCCAAACCGTCCGCCAAGGTATAAGCGAGTTCCAATTCGGGAGTAGCTCCAGCCTCTTGCATATGATATCCCGATATGGAAATGCTGTTAAAACGCGGCATATAGCGGCTGGTATATTTAAAAATGTCTGCAATGATTCGCATCGAAGCAGCCGGCGGGTAAATATAGGTATTCCGTACCATGAACTCTTTCAGGATATCGTTCTGTATGGTACCTGACAGGTCTTCGAGGGCGACACCTTGTTCCAGTGCCGTAACAATATAAAAAGCCATCACAGGCAGTACCGCCCCGTTCATGGTCATCGATACCGACATTTCACCCAGAGGAATACCATCGAAGAGAATTTTCATGTCTTCGACAGTATCTATTGCCACACCTGCCTTTCCCACATCACCGCGAACCCGTTCGTGGTTCGAATCGTACCCGCGGTGGGTAGGCAAGTCGAAAGCCACGGATAATCCTTTTTGGCCTGCGGCGAGATTTTTTCTGTAAAATGCGTTGCTCTCTTCGGCAGTGGAAAATCCGGCATATTGACGTATCGTCCACGGACGCCTTACGTACATAGTACTGTATGGTCCCCTCAAATACGGCGGCTTGCCGGCAATAAAATTTTCATGATTAAACCGGGGAACAGGATTGCGTTGTGGAGTAATCCGGATGTGTTGAACTTCTAAACGACTCATGACAGGTAGCTCGATATGTGCAAAAGTACGAATTTTATCCTACCTATTTGAAAATGATAACCCGGTAATACCGGGAAATGCCACTACGGAATTGCCCTATGTTAAAATTGACCTGATATTCAACAACGGATAAATTTTTTTGGTATTTTTGACAGATTAAACAAAATAAATTAACAGCAAATGAAAAAATTATTACTTTTATTCGTTTTGTTTTCCGTAACCGCTATGGCACAAGTCGATATAGGTGACGGAACGGAAGTGGGCAACCATATACCGGTAGAGCCTTTCTTCGGATATACATACTCGCAAGTCATTTACACTCAAGAGGAGATTGGAGCATCTATGGAAATAGGTATGATAACCTACTATGCCACTCCGGAAACCACATTGGAGGACTCACATCAATGGACGGTATATATGGGTCATACCACCAAGACACAGTTTGATTCGAATGACGACTGGATCCCGGTGAGTGAGATGACCGAGGTTTTTTCCGGTGATGTAACTATCGAAAACGGAACGGTTCATATACTTTTGAACGGATCATTCAACTATAATGGAACCGATAATCTCGTGATTGCCGTGGATGAAAACCAGCAAGGCTATGACAGTTATAATCATGACTTCTATACTTCGGCTGTCGATGAGAACAGAAGCATCTATTATTACAGTGATTCGACTAATCCCGATCCTGCCAGCCCGGTCCAAGGTACGGTACAAGCATTTATCGCCAATATCACCCTGTCCCCACCCCCTACATGCCCTTGGCCTACAGACTTGGCAGCCAGCAACATTACTACAGACTCGGCAGAGCTATCATGGACAGAAAACGGAAGTGCCACAGAATGGAACATCGAATACGGAACCACAGGATTTACTCCGGGAACGGGCACCCAACTCAATGTGACGGAAAACCCCTATACACTTACAGGATTGGAATCTTATGCATCTTATGATTTCTACGTTCAATCCGTATGCGGAGCCGGTGACGAGAGTTTGTGGTCAGGACCCTTCAGCTTCCAGACCGCCTTAGGAGATGGCACTTGCGGAGTCTTTACCATCGAGATGATCGACTCCTTCGGAGACGGTTGGAACGGCGGATACCTGGATATTTATATCAACGGAACGTTATTGTATCCCGGTGTGACATTGGATTCCGGAGCCGGTCCGGAGAACTTCCAATTCCCAGTAGATACGGGTGATATCATCTCCATCGTCTATACCGCCGGTAGCTGGAGTTCCGAAAATTTATATAATGTGTATGACCAGGACGGAAACCTGATAGCCAGTGACGGCACAGACGGAACTCCCGGAGGCATTGGAGACCCTGCCGTTCCAAACGGATTGGAAGCTTGCCCGTCATGTCCGGCACCT
>CAZQPD010000141.1:0-10825 GCA_964595235.1 uncultured Polaribacter sp. | reverse complement strand
CTCTCCCCCGTCGGTGGAACGCCATATCCCGTTGCCGTTGACCGAGCCTCCTACGTAGGATTCACCGGTACCGATAAACATATTCTGTGGATTGTTCATATCATAAGTCATACTGGATATGGATAAGTTCTCGGGGATTCCTACCCTTTCCCAGAAGGTGGAAGGGGTTTCAATATTGTCATTGACGAACAGCCCTCCGCTAACTCCTCCGGCGAATACCCTCTGATGGGTATTGTCGTTGGGGTCGAACATGACGGCACGTGCCCTGCCGGGGACGTTGAAAGGTCCTCTTTCTTCCCATTCGTTTACTCCGTAGCCCGGAGTACTTTTGGCAGCCCTTTCCCTTTCGAGTTTTTCTTGTAAGGCGAGGAGTTTTTCAGGTTCCGTACGCCCGGTGGCGGGGTTCATCTCCAAAAGGTACTCTTGCTCGAAATAAGCATTCGGGGGCAGGCCCGCTTCTTTGCGTTGTTCTTTGCTGTAATAGATGGTTTTCGAATACGGATGATTGTTCCAATATGCTGCGTATTGTTCTCGTAAATCTTCGACAGAACTACCGGTCTGAAACGGACTGAATTTCCATACGAGCCCGGCGGTTATCAATAATAAAGCAGGAATGATAAATCTTTTCATGATACAGGATGGTTTTTATTAATTTGGTACAAATATAAATTATTATTTGAAAATTCCTCATTGTTTTTTGGCGGAAGGTAAAAAAAATTAACCTGATCCATACCGGTGTACTTCCCTGTTCCGGAATAAAAGGTACGTCTTTCTTTCCCTCTCAACCCATACCATTAACCGTAGGTGTCAGTCTTTTGTTTTTTTCTGTTTCCGGGCTAATGCGCGGTACAATATCTCTGCGGTATGAATGCCCGTGCGTCCGGCACCGTCCGAAATTTGATGCCGGCAGCTCGTTCCCGATACCGAAAGCACCTCACCGGAAGGGATTTGTCTTATATGCGGGAATGTTTCGGATTCTCCTACCTTCATGCTGAACACGTAGTGTTCCTTTTCATAGCCGAATGCTCCCGCCATGCCACAACATCCCGTCGGCAAAACAGTTACCCGGTAATGTTCGGGCATCGATAACGCCGTTTCCAACTCTCCGGTACCCGTCAGTGATTTTTGATGACAATGGGCATGTATATGAATGTGTTTTTCCTCACTGTGAAAATCTCTTTGCGTTATCCTTCCGGCTTTGTATTCCCTGGTGAGAAAACCTTCCAGTGTGTAAGTTCTTTCCGCTACATAAGCCGCTGACTCCTTATCGGAAGCCAAACGAAGGTACTCGTCTTTGAATACCAATACGGCAGAGGGTTCTATACCTACGAGTACGGTATCATCCGTTAGCCGTTCCGCGTATAAACCGGTATGGTATCCGGCGAGTTCAGCAGCTTGGTCGAGCAATCCTTTCGACAGATAGGTGCGTCCGCTTTCCCGGTTGGGCAATACGGTGATTTCATAGCCCAATTCACGCAATAGCCGGAATGCGTATTTTCCGGTATCCACGTCGTAATAATTGGTAAACTCGTCCACGAACAGGTATAGCTTGCCTCTTGTGGTACCGGAAGGCGTGAAGTCCTGCCCGCGCAACCATCTTCCGAAAGTGACGGGTTGCATGGCGGGAAGCCTTCGTTCCCGGGCTATTCCCGTGATTTTCTTGAACAAATCCGTATTCGACAGGGCATTGGACACGCGGTACATTCCGGGTATCCGGCTTATATAGCGGTTTATTTTTGCCGAATTGGCAATTATTTTTGTGCGGAAAGGAATACCGTGGATTTTTTGGTATTGGTAGAGAAATTCGGCTTTGAGTGTGGCGATATCTACACTGCTGGGACATTCTGTAGCACAGGCTTTGCAGCTGAGACAGAGGTCGAAAATTTCATAGAGTTCTTCATGGTCGAAGGGATTGACCCCGGATGAATGTGTGAGGAACTCCCGCAGGGCATTTGCCCGGGCACGGGTGGTGTTCTTTTCGTCCCTCGATGCGCGGTAGCTCGGACACATATTTCCTCCGGAGGAGGTGAGTTTCCGGCAATCGGCGGAGCCGTTGCACTTTTCTACATTTCTCAAGATACCCAAACTGTCGGTAAAGTCGAGTTTGGACGGGATCAGGGGTTCTTTTCTGTCCGGTTCGTAGCGCAGGTGTGACGTCATGGGTTCCGGATGTACGATTTTTCCGGGATTGAGCAAATATCCCGGGTCGAAAATCTCTTTGGTACGGACGAGCAAGCGGTAGGTTTCTTCTCCGAGCATCATAGGGAGCAAGCCCGAGCGCAGCCTGCCGTCTCCGTGTTCCCCGCTCATACTTCCCCGGTATTTTTTGACCAAACGGGCTACTTCCCGGGTGATTTTCTCGAACATTTCCACATCCTTCGACTTTTTCATATTGAGCATAGGACGCAAGTGCAGTTCACCGGCTCCTGCATGGGCGTAGTAAACGGATTTTTGTCCGAAGGACAGCATCCGCTTTTTGAAGTCGGAAATATAATCCGGCAGCTCTTCCACAGGTACGGCGGTATCTTCGATACAAGCTACCGGTTTGGTGTCTCCGACGATATTTCCCAATAGTCCCAAACCCGCCGCTCTCAATTCCAAAGCGCGCCGTATTTCGTCACCGTACAGTACGGGGGTGGCATAAGCCGGGTTGTTCCGGGTCAGTGTATCGATGAGCTGTGAAGCCCGTTTGTCGGCTTCTTGCTTGTCATTTGCCGCTACTTCGAGTAACAATACGGCTGCGGGATTCCCCTGAATAAAAAATCTGTTTTCGGATTGCTTGCGGTTATGCCGGGTCTGCTCCAGGATGACATCATCCATCAGTTCACACATGTATAATTCGTGTTGCATACTGGCGGGAACGGCATGCAGGGCTTTGTCGAGGGAGTCGTAATGTGCGGCGATCACCCGCCGGTGCGGTGGCGGAAGCGGGTCGAGTAAGAGGGTTATTTCGGTAAAGAATAGTAAGGTGCCTTCACTACCGGCAAATAGTTTTTGAATGGGGATGAGCGGGTCGCTTCCCCCGAAATATTCTGCTTGTAGCAGACTGTCGAGGGCATAGCCCATATTGCGCCTGTGTAATGTGGGTGGTGGAAAATTACGAAGGATGAGTTCCCGGTTTTTTTCATTACGCAGCATCCGGTCTATTGCCAGATAAATATTGCCTTCGGGTGTACCGTTGGTTTTTTTGGCATTCCATTGACGTTCCGTCAATGCCTCGAAAGTGACGGGTGTACCGTCGGCGAGAACCCCTCTGATACGCACTATCTTATCACGGGTAACACCATATCTGATGGAGGTGCTTCCGGCGGAATTGTTGGCGGTCATTCCACCAATGGTACAACGGTTTGAAGTAGAAGTATTGGGTGAGAAAAAGAGCCCGTACGGACGCAAGTAGTCGTTCAGGCTGTCCCTGATGACTCCCGGTTGGACGGTGACGGTACGGCGGGTCCTGTCGAAATCGAGAATGCGGGTCATATGACGGGATACATCCGCAATAATTCCTTTTCCTACTACTTGTCCGGCGAGGGAAGTACCTGCAGCCCGGGGGATGAGTGGCATGTCTTGTGTCCGGGCATATTGCAATAGGGCGATAATGTCTTTTTCGTTTTCCGGATAGGCGACGGCTTCCGGCACGACCCTATATACCGAGGCATCGGTAGCGTATATTTTTCTGTGTAGCAGGTCAGTATGGAAATATTTGACGGGTTTCGACGAAGCCATACCTCAATTTTTTATCCATTGTACGGGTTTGTCGCACCGCGCTGCCGCCGCTACGATACATGGTTGGGTAAGCACGCTGGTGGCGATGCCGTCCGGAGGGGTGATACGGTAGTAAATACGGGTATTCGCATTACAAATTATACTGTCGATGGACAGGCTGTACCCGCCGGAACTTTTGGTTCCGGCAAATATGACTATGGCCATTTCCCGGCTGAAATCCGGAGGAACAACCGGGGGGTCGAAATAATGGGCTATGTGCCGCCATTGATTGATACCGGTCACCAGGTATTTTTCCTCTTTTTCTATCCCGGAGAAGGCATTGCGGTATAGATACCGTATGGGCACCGTTTTGCTTTCCGTTCCGGAAATAGCCCGGTACGCTCTGGAACTCCGGCAGCCCGTAGCCAAGGTTAAAAGAATTAGAAGTAAGTGTTGCCGTTTCATATTGTTGCCGTTGATCTGGTTTGATCCGGGGCATTTGAAAGAATCGACCCCGTATGACAAAGGTATGATTTTTTTGTTTGTCCTGCCGCGGGGGTGGATAAAGGGATATGTTTTCAAATACATCTTTCTTATCGGACAAAATTTGTAATTTCGCTGCCCGTAATCACATTATATATTATTTATGAAAAAAATCAATTATCTCACCGTAACATTACTTATATTGCTTCTGGCATCTTGCCATACCAAAGGGCAACAACCCTCTGCAATAGCAGGGCTGGAAGATGGTATATACGCCGAAATCCAAACCGGAAAGGGTAACGTTCTCTTGCAGTTGTACTACCGGCTTACTCCCGGAACCGTCGCCAATTTCGTGTCATTGGCAGAAGGTAACAACCCTTATGTTGATGATGAATACAAAGGAAAACCGTTTTTCGACGGGCTCACTTTTCACCGTGTGATTCAAAATTTTATGATTCAAGGGGGAGATCCTACGGGAACCGGGCGCGGAGGTCCCGGATACAATTTCGACGACGAATTTCCGAAAAACGACCGCAAGGAACTCTTGCTCAAACATGACAGTCCCGGTATTTTATCAATGGCGAATGCCGGCCGCAATACCAACGGAAGCCAATTCTTCATCACCCATGTTCCCACCCCACATCTCGACGGGAAGCATACCGTGTTCGGCAAGGTCGTCAGCGGGCAAAATGTGGTAGATAGCATCCGGAAAGGCGATAAAATGCTCAAAGTCGTGATATTGAGAAAAGGCAAGGAAGCCAAAGAGTTCGATGCACCTGCTGTGTTCGACCGGTTTATGAAAGAAGCCAAAGAACGGCGCAAGAAAGAACTCGAAGAAGCCGAAATGCGTAGAAAACGTTCTGTGGAATTTATTCAAGCTATGGCAAGGGATATCAGTGAGAAAAAAGCCAAGGCGAAAACCCTGCCTTCGGGATTGAAAATATATGTGGAAAGCGAAGGGACAGGGAAGAAACCCGCCGAAGGAACTCTCGTATCCGTGGACTATGCCGGATTCTTTGAGGACGGTCATCTGTTCGATACTTCTATCGTCAGTATGGCGAAAAATTTTAACAACTACATCGATGCCAAAGACCGCGCGGGAGCATACCGCCCCTTGAAGGTTCCATACAGCGATGAAGCCCGGCTGATAGAAGGAATGAAAGAGGCTATACAACAGATGAGTTACGGGGAAAAAATTATGGTTTTCATCCCCTCGTCTTTGGCTTATGGAAAGAAAGGAGCAGGAGGTGGTATTATTCCGCCCGATACCGACCTGGTGTTCGTCTTGCATTTACTCGAAGAGTAATGGAGTGGATATCCGAATACGGTGATTGCTAACACTTGTCATATACCGGAATATTCCGTTGCCCTATTTTAGCACAGCCAAATAAACAATACACCATGCATTATTTACCGAACATACTGTTTCTCATTCTGGTAATAGCCGGTTTCGGTTTTTTTACCTACAATGTACGCAAGCTCATACGCAATATCAAACTGGGCAAGCCCATAGACCGTAGCGACCGGAAAAGCGAAAGGTGGAAAAACATGCTTCTTGTGGCTTTCGGGCAGAGCAAAATGATGCGCCGTCCCATTCCCGGTTTGCTTCATTTGGTCGTATATCTCGGATTTATCATCGTCAATATAGAATTTCTCGAAATACTCATCGACGGTATTTTCGGTACCCATCGCGTTTTCGCACCTTTGGGAGGTTTTTACTCCTTCCTGATCGCCACGTTCGAAATATTCGCTTTGTTGGTACTGGTGGCAGTTATCGCTTTTTGGTCCCGCAGGATGATACTGCGGGTTCCCCGTTTTTGGAATAAGGAAATGAAAGGTTGGCCCAAGAACGACGCTTTGTATATTTTGTATTTTGAGATGGTGTTGATGAGTTTGTTTCTCATTATGAATGCCGCCGACCAGAATTTGCAAGCCGCAGGCGTCGCGCATTATGTCAAAGCGGGCAGCTATCCGGTGAGCCGGTTTATCGCTCCCCTGCTTCCGCAAAATGTACATAGCCTGCACCTGATAGAGAGAACGGCGTGGTGGCTGCACATTGCCGGAATATTCGTTTTTCTGAATTACCTGTATTATTCGAAGCATTTGCATATATTGTTGGCATTTCCCAATACCTTTTTTGCCAAATTGGAACCCAAAGGGAAATTGGATAACCTCGAATCCGTGACCAAGGAGGTAAAATTGATGATGGACCCCAATGCCGACCCGTTTGCCGCCCCGGCGGATGACGAAGAAGAACCGGGAAAGTTCGGAGCCAGTGATATTTTCGACCTGAACCGTATTCAATTGCTCAATGCCTATACTTGTACGGAATGTGGGCGTTGTACTTCGGTTTGTCCTGCCAATCAAACCGGTAAGGAATTGTCTCCACGTGCCATCATGATGAAAACCCGCGACCGGGTGGAAGAGGTAGGAAGAATCATCGACCGGAAGGGAAAATACGAGGATGACGGTAAGCAATTGCTCGGCGATTATATCACCCCGGAAGAAATATGGGCATGTACCACATGCAATGCCTGTACCGTGGAATGCCCCGTTCAGATAGATCCGCTTTCCATCATCATCGATTTGAGACGCTATCTGGTTATGGAACAATCGGCAGCACCCGCAGAACTCAACGTGATGATGACCAATATAGAGAACAACGGAGCGCCTTGGCAGTATAACCAACTCGACCGCGCCAATTGGAGAAATGAAGAATAACCTCATAAACCCGATACCATGATACAAGCACCTACCATGGCGGAACTCGCCGCCGAAGGAAAAAAAGCCGACATTCTGTTCTTTGTCGGTTGTGCCGGCAGCTATGATGCCCGGGCTATCAAGATTACAAAGGCTTTTGTAAAAATACTAAACCACGCCGGTGTGGTATTCGGTATTCTGGGAGATGAGGAAACCTGTGCGGGTGACCCGGCTAAAAGAGCCGGAAATGAAATGCTGTTTCAGATACAGGCTCTTACCAATATCCAGACGTTCGATGCCTACGGCGTCCGGACCATCGTCACCGCCAACCCACATGCTTACAATACCATAAAGAACGAATATCCTTCACTCGGAGGCAACTACGAGGTATTACACCATACCGAGTATATCAACCGGCTGGTAGAAGAAGGAAAATTGAACATCCGGAAGGAGGTGTTCGCCGGCAAGACCATCGTCTATCACGACCCGTGTTATCTGGGCAGGGCAAACAGTGTCTATGAAGCCCCCCGCGTCGTACTCGGGCATTTGGGCGGTAGCCTGGTAGAACACGCCAACAGCCGCAGCCGTTCCACTTGTTGTGGAGCCGGTGGTGCGCAAATGTTCAAAGAAGCTGAAAAAGGCGATATCGAAATATTCGAAAAGAGGACAGGGGAACTGCTGGAAACGGCTCCCGATATCATCGCTACTGCCTGTGAGTTTTGCAATACCATGCTTACCGATGGTATCAAATTGGCGGAAAAAGAAGGGCGGGTATATGTAAAAGATATTGCCGAACTCATCGCTGAAAGTCTGTAACCTATGCCTTCAATTAAGGTCTATTTGCAAGCCGCCCGGCTCCATACCTTACCACTGTCGCTTTCGGGTATTATCACCGGGAGTTTTCTCGCTGCATCGCGGGGTTATTTTGATTTGCGGATTTTGATTCCGGCGTTGTTGACTACCACCGGATTTCAGGTACTGTCGAATTTTGCCAATGATTACGGAGACGGGATTAAAGGTACGGATGATATGCGTATAGGTCCCGAGAGGGTTTTGCAAAGCGGCAAGATGAGCCCTTCCCGGCTAAAAAAGGTTATCATACTGGCTGCGGTGGCTTCCCTTGCTTCTGCTGTGTGGCTTTTGTACGAAGCTTTCGGTACGTCCCACCTGCTTTATTTTGTTATCTTTATGTTGCTGGGTTTGGCGTCTGTCTATGCAGCCATTACCTATACGGTGGGGAAGAATGCATACGGGTATTACGGATGGGGTGATTTGTCGGTTTTCTTATTTTTCGGATTGTTGAGTGTGGCGGGGAGTTTTTTTCTCTATACGAAGCAATGGGATTGGACGGTGCTGGCTCCGGGGGTGAGCATCGGTCTTTTGAGCACAGGTGTCTTGCACCTGAATAATATGAGGGACAGGGAACCGGATATCCGGTCGGGAAAACGTACGATGGCGGTATTTCTCGGAGAGGAACGTTCGAAAAAATATTTCTATTACCTTACCGGTTTTTCCCTGCTGTTCGCTTTGTTTTATAGCAACTATCATTACCATTCTCCTTTCCAATACCTTTTTGTACTCGCCTATATCCCTCTGGTAAAGCAATTGGTGCGCGTATGGCAGAACCGCCGGCCGGAGCATCTGAATAAGGAGTTAAAGATATTGGTTATCAGTACATTTGTTTTTTCTATTCTGTTTGGCGCCGGACAGGTTCTGTAAGTCCTAATGTGGTTTTGCTCCAAAAGAGAAATCCCGGACCGTTATAGCCCGGGATGTGGAAATGTGGTGTTAGAGAGTTTTTTCAGCAGACCCTATTCTACGAATATTTTCCTTACGCTGGTCTCTTTACCCTGAATTATTTTGATGAAATACCAACCTTTTTCCGGAAGGATCACCCGGAAGCGGGTAGCCGAAGGGGTATAATGGTTTATGGTATTTCCCTTGTCGTCCGTTACGATGATTTCGTCGATAAGACTGTTTCCGGCATCCACATTGAGGGTGCCATGGGATGGTACGGGGTACAGGTTGAGATATCCCGTAGAGTTTCCGTCCGGGATGTTTTGGGGCTGTGATTTGGCTATGATATTTTTGACCGGTAAATCCTCGTGGACATAGAAGGTATGTGCGATACTTCGCGACAGCAAGGTGGTTCCGGTTTTGGCGAAAGCATCGACCTTGACGGAATATACGGCGCCTTCATCCAGTGATCCTAAGTTCAGTTCGAAGGTTTTTTTCGAGGGGTTGTAGGTGAATTGGTATTCCTCGGTTTTGGTTTTGTCAGCGGGGATCAGCTCTTGACCGTCGGGTGAGATTTTGGTCAGATGAGCCGTTATTTTTACATGAGACGGGTCGATATTGTGTTCGGTATGGTCTAATTTTGCTTCCCATGTATTGCCCCGGTAGCCTTCTTGCTCGTCGAAATGATAATTCAGGGCAAAGGCGGTTTCAGGGTTTTCGTGGTATTGCAACAGCATGAAATTTTTTGCGGAAGCAGAAAGCGTATAGACGCCTTTGTGTAAATCATAGGCTTTGAAAATGCTGATGGAAGCGCCCGACAGCGGTTCGGTTTCGTAAGCGGTGGCTTTGATGATGACCGGTTGTTGTAAAATGCCGGAATGCGAGAGTTCGATTTGAGAAACCGGATTTTCCGCATACAGCAGAAATGATTCGATGGCGCCGTCGTTTTCCACGATAATTTGTGTATTGGAATCGCCGGAAAAATATATGGCTCCGTTACTTCCCATGATTGAGGTGGAACGTGCATCGACAGGTTGTTTTTCCTCTTGGTGGAAAACGGGGGTTTGTTGTGCCGGTGAATAGGTGTAATACAAGCCTTGGTGCAGGTAAGGTGCAATTTCGTTCGAGAGGTGGTTCTCACCCGGGTCCCACAGCGAGGTATGGTTAGCGTCTTGCATGGTACGCCAATTGGCGTCGCCGGCATTGGGTGTCAATTGCGGGTATGCATTGGTGATGATGCTTCGTTTGGCGCGGTATTCCGAAATGAAACCGTCGCTTTCTGCATGCCAGTTCCTCCATCCGGAATCGAACCAATCCCATTCCCAGTATGCGTCGTACCAAGCGCCCACGCTGTGGTGGAACGGGCGTCCTACATAGCAGAAATACCAGAGGTTTTGATAGCATTCGTCGTCGGATTGATGTGCCCACCAGCGGGTGGTATTGTCCTCGGTCATGTTGCGCCGGGTGTAGGAAGCTCCGCCGGGGTTGTAATAATTTTTGAACGTACCGTTGGAAGTAATCATCCAGCTTTGTGCCCAGTTGTGAAACGAATTGATGCTTCCGCTGGTCATCGACCAGCCGTTCGTGTACCACATGGTAGCCCAAACCAAGCCGGAGAACCAAGACAGGCTGGCGCCAATGTCGGCGACTCTGGCACCCCGTAGCGGGGAGCTCAACGTATATACCCCGTCAACTTTCTCATAAGAGAAACTGGGAATACCCGTATCGTAGGGATTGAGGTAATACAAAGCGCGTTCGGTGTCGATTCCGCCCCGGCTGTGTGCGACGATACTTACGGTGGCGCATTGGTAATGTGCGGTAACTTTGTCTATCATACGGCTGAGCAACATGCCGTTATCAACCGTATTGCCGACGGGTTCCAATTGTACAAAAGCGGCTTTCAGCCCGTAGTTCATCACTTGTTCGATATTGGCTTCGTATGAACCGGATAATTTACCGATAATCCCGTGAACAAAAATAACCGGAGTGGCATTGTTGTAGTTGTTATAACCTACGGGATATAAAATGGTGCCGGGATTATCGTATTGATACGGTAACCCGTTTCCCACTTGGTATTCTATTTCTTGAATGTCTTGCGAATACAGAGGTAATAATAAGATTGTCAATAAAATAGAGAGGATAATTTTTTTCATAATTCAAATGTGTATTTTGATGATATGGGGCAAATATAGGTAATTTTATG